>JABFSD010001087.1 GCA_013140935.1 Acidobacteriota bacterium | reverse complement strand
CCGTCACCTGATGTCCGCGCGCAGCCAGCCTGACTCCCAATTGTTCGGCAAAAGTTTCAAACCCGCCATAATTGGCCGGAATGCCACGCGTTCCCAAAATGGCAATTTTCATAAACAGAATAAAAACTCAAAACTTTATGGAATGTATGAAAAGCTCACGGGGGTTACGAGATACAGCAAAGCGTTAGATTGGGTATGAATTTCGTGTGCCTTCTGTCGCTAGCGGTGCAAAGTATAGCTCCCCATTCTGAATTCGCCAATTCACTTGTTGCTGGCGCTGGAATCCATTTTTTCGGATAAATTTATTTTCAGGGGTAGACAACCCGCCGCATTTGCGGCTAGACTCCGCCCTGTCGTTGCGCTCCTCGCGCAACTTTAAGCGGTCTGGCAAAGACCCAAAAGATCAAGCAACTTCATCTTCAATGAGCAGTATCTGTTCGCTTGGTCTAAACAGTAGGAGAAAATTTAATGAGCTTCCCCAGGATACCCCGCAGTCCTGTCGCTTTGTTTTTTGTATTGCTGTGCGCCTGTGTGCCGACACGAGCGCAGCAAAAACCGGATGCCCCGAAACCGGCTACCGAAGAACCCCCAAAGAAATCTTCGCTGGCTGATTTGGTGCAATTGCCCTCCTTACCGACAGGGCCGTTGCCGCAGGCATTGCTAGCGCAAACCAAAAACCTGTCCAAACTGCTGCCCAACCTGCCCAACCTAAGAGCTAATTGGGGGCGCAACCTGTTGCAACCGAACCTGCCTTTTGCGAACGATCCGTCGTCGCAACTGCGTTCCGCCATCCTGAACAAGTTAGGCATCCGCTATAAGTTTTATGGCACGAACGACAGTGGCTATGACTGTTCCGGTTTCGTCTGGCGCGTCTTTCAGGAAGCCGGGGCGAACTTTCAGCGCGTAGCGGCGCGTTCGCTCTGGTCACAATTACCTGAAGCGACCGAAGCGGAAAAGAAACAGTTCGGCACGCTCGTGTTTTTCAATGACCTGCATCACGTAGGCATCGTGCGCGACGACAAAACTTTTTATCACTCTTCCAGTTCCAAAGGCGTAACGGTTTCTGAGTTTTCCGGTTACTGGGAAAAACGCATCACCGGTTATCGCCGCGCGCCCGTAGCGATGATTCCGCAACTCTTGCAAGGCATCGAATAAACACCACCCCCTGAAACAGCAAAGGCGGCGTGAATCATTCGACTTGATTCACGCCGCCTTTGTGTTTGCTTCAAAGGGTTTGCTTGCTCAAACAATTGCCTCAGCCTAACGACATAAAGCCGGGCGATTTCTTTTTGTCCGACTTGTCCCAAAAGGCGACGATCTTTTCAATGTCTACATAACAAGCGCGATCTTCCTTTTCCAGCACCAGAATGTTTCCTTCGATTTTGACGACCTTGCCGCTAATGACGCCGCTGACGCATTGCACGTCCACCTCTTTGCCGATTCGGCTTTCCAATAAATTTCTCACGAGTAATTCCTCCTTTTGAACCTCTTTTTGAAAATGATGACGGTTGAACCGAACGGGAGTTTAGCCCATTCGCAAAATCGGCGAAAGGATTCGTCCAATTAACTTTTGGCTACCTTTTGCCTTTATCGTTTTCGTCTTACACTCCGCCGTCATCTTTAAGCTGTAACCATGCTGAACCGAGAAACCCTCTTCATTCTGTCGTTGCTCATCGCGGGCGCAGGCGTACTGGCGTGGCTGTTGCATTGGCTGATCGGCCTCGGCCAACGACGCTGGGTGCGGCGCGTGCAGCCGCAAGAAACCTCGTTGCGGCGCTTGCTGATTGATTGGATCAGCAATGCGCTGCGCACCCTGGTGTGGACGAGCTATCTGCTATTCGTCATCAACCTCATCCCGCGAGTACGCGACAATTTCAAAGACATCGAATTCCGGCTGCAAGCATGGCGCGCAGGCTGGTACGACTGGGTATTAAATCAAGGCGTGACACTGCTCGTCACCATCGTCGTGACGATTTTCCTGATGCGCTTCGCTTCCGCTTTGATTCGCACGATCTTTGCGCTCTTTGAATACCGCGCCGTGAGTCGCGGCGAAACCACGGCGAAGCGGCGTTCGCAAACGCTCTCGAACATCTTTCGGGGCATCGCGCAAAGCGTCATCTTTTTCATCGGCTTGATGAAGGTGCTGCAACAACTCGGCATTGACGTTACGCCCATCCTGGCGAGTGCGGGTGTGGTCGGCATCGCCGTCGGCTTCGGCGCGCAAAGCCTCATCAAGGATTTGTTCGGGGGCTTTATGATCTTGCTCGAAGACCAATACAACGTGGGCGATACGGTCAAGATCGGCGAAACGACAGGGACGGTTGAACGAATGATGCTGCGCTCAACCCAGATTCGCGCACTCGACGGTTCGTTGACGACGATTCCGAACGGAACGATTGCGACCGTCGCCAATCTTTCCAAAGATTGGGCGCGCGTCGTGCTGGACATCGAGGTGGATTATCAGGAAGACGCTGACCGCGTTGCACAAATCATGCTTGCCACCGCACAAACTTTGCGCGAAGAGCGTCCTGACGAATTCAACGAAGCGCCGGTTTCAATGGGCATCGAACGTCTCACACCTTCCAGTCTCGTGGTGCGCTTGACGGCAAAAACGCCTCCCCAAAAACAAGCCGACGTCGCGCGTGAATTGCGCCGCCGCATCAAGCTGGCCTTCGATCAGGCAGGCGTACGCGCGCCGGTACGCGAGCAGTTCATTTTGACCGAACCGCCGCCCAAACGGTCAACGGCTTGACGCTTCGTGGGTCGCTCCCTATACTCCGCGCTTTCTCAAAGGCCGGTAAGACCGTCTGTTCAACGTTAACGCGATTATTTCGCCACTGTTTTCAAGGAGAGTTTTAGAGTTATGCCGAATCATAAGTCTGCTGAAAAGCGCGACCGCCAGAATGCCAAGCGCAATGCGATCAATACGACCAACCGCACCCAGTTGCGCGGCGCGATCAAAAAGCTGCGCGTCGCCGTCGCCGCCGGTCACAAAGAAGAAGCGCAGTCGCTGTTATCCGCTACCGTTTCAACGATTGATAAATCCGTCAAAAAAGGCGTGTTGCATCGCAACGCCGCCGCGCGCCACAAATCGCGCCTCAGCGGACACGTCAAAGAATTGCTGGCGAAGTAGCACGCGACAGAACAGACGGCACGTTTGAGCAGGGTTGTAGAACAAGATGACATCTTGTTCTACAACCCTTTTTCAATTCCATTGGGCTTGTCGTTGTTTGAGTTCTTTCAGCTTTTCCTGAATCGCTTTGGCTTCGTCCGGTTCAGGCTTGGTACGCAAATAACTTTCCAGATCGGCGATGGCTTGCGGATAGCGATGCAACGCCGCCAGCACGAGTCCACGATCACGAAGTTCTTCTGCCGCCGGATGAATCAGCATCACGCGTTCGATGGCGCTCAGGGTTTTGGCGTGGTCGTGGGCACGCGCGTAAATGCCTTTCAGATTTTGCAGCATCCGCGCCAGTATCTGCCGCTTCGTTACCGCATCGAGCAAGCGCCGCTCGAAAACCACCCGGCCTTGATACATTTGCAGAATCATCCGAAAGCAATCTTCCTCTGACAGCAAACGGCCTTCGTTAAACGGATCAATAAAAAGTTCTTCGTCTGTGTCTTGATACTTCACGATGAAATGGCCGGGCATGCCTACGCCGGAAAGCGTGAGTCCGAGGCGGCGCGCGATTTCGAGATAAACCACCGCGAGCGTAATCGGAATGCCCGTGCGACGATCAATCACGTCGTTGAGGAAGCTGTTGCGCGCGTCGTAATAATCGTCGGCATTGCCGTGAAAGCCCCATTCGCCATACATCAAATCGTTGAGCCGCAAGATACGCGTGACGGGCGAAGCATGCGGCGCATCGTTCGCACGAGCTTGCGCGGCGAGTTCGTCGAGTTGTTGCAGGTATTGTTCAACGTCAAGCGCCGGATAGTTTTCTGCCGCGATGAGCAAGGCGGCGCGGTCGAGTTCGAGCCTCGCAGTCGTGGATGCTTCGTCGCGTTGCAATTGGATGGTGAATTGTGCGCGGGCTTCGGTTGGGTTCATCAGTTGAGTTTTTGCTGCAAGCGACGAAAGGCTTGCAGCGCCTGCTTATAATCGTTGTTCAAATCGTAGGCTTCTTTATAAAGCCGCATCGCCTGCATCACATCGCCGAGGTGTTCATAAACACGCCCTAAGTTGAAACGCGGATAAAATGGCGCTTCATAACGCCGCGCATCGAAGGCTTTTTTCAACCACGGAATCGCGTCGTAATAGTTCTCTTGCTGAATCAGATATGCGCCAATGTCGTTGTATGGGTTGCCGTAATCAGGGTCAGTCGCAATCGCGCGATGGCATTCAGCAATGGCGTTATCGAGGTCGCCCTGAAAGCTGTAAGCCCACCCGCGAAACGTGAAAGCCTCAGCCGTCGGATGAATTTCGAGCGAGTGCGTATAGAGATCAATCGCTTCGGCGACTTGGCCTTGTGCTTGCGCTTCGTAACCGCGCCGCCACCAGCGCAAGGCTTCGTCGTGCAATTCCGCGAGTTCTTCGTCAAAAACAAAATCCGCCGCCATCTTGCGAGAACCTCTGTGATGAATAGACAATCTGTTTATGGTAGCGCGGGCTTCAGCCGGCGCACGTAGCGTGGACTTTAGTCCGCGCTTGAGCAAAGTCATCTTGATACAC
>JABFSD010001162.1 GCA_013140935.1 Acidobacteriota bacterium | reverse complement strand
GGAATAAAGGCAGAGGAATAATTTCACGAATGTCATCATCCCTCTGCCTTTATTCTTTTGCCTTTCGTTATGTTCGCGGGCATCAAACGCGATGCAGCGGCGCGCTTTTCGTTCCTGCTCTCGATTCCCGCCATCGCCGCGAGCGGCTTGCTCGAAATGAAAGAAGCGATTCACTTTCTCGACCGCATCGGTACGGCGAGCCTCATCGCCGGAACCATCGCCGCCGCTATTGTCGGTTATCTGAGCATCGCGTTTCTATTGAATTACCTGCGCCGCCGCACCATGAGCGTATTCATCGTTTATCGGTTGGTAACGGGCATCTGGATTTTGGCGTTGGTGTATAGTGGAACCATCAAGCCTTAAATACATTTGTAGTTTGTGCGTGCTAGTTCGTAGAATGATTTAATCATTTAGCGGGGCTTAAAGAAATGACTAAATCTTTTCTACTGCCCGCCTTTACCAATAAACTGCCCGTAAGTTCGGTTTGGTTTTCAACCGTTCGCCACCTCTCATGGTTTGGTGCGGTAATTTCCATGGTAAATGGAACAGGCGGGACAACTATACTAAAGGCACCCTTAGCTGCCGCTGGGACTCCAATGCTATATTCGCAACTCGGATTATTAAATAATCGCAATGTTATTCTAGCATCATCAATTAGGCTACCTGTAGCAGAGCTAACGATTTTCCCTGTAAGTCGCCCCATTTTTGCACCTAAACGAACGACGACGTCTGGTGAATTCTGTTGCTTATCAACGACCACATGAGGAGCAGGAAAAGACTCAGGATAATGAAAAGCTGAATAAGTAGGCGGATACCCATCTTTCTCTTTAGCAACGTGAATCGTGTAATCCCCCCCCTCAGATAGTTTAATAATAAACTTTCCTTCCTTGTCTGTGTATGTATATGGGAGTTTTCCTAGGGGGTTGTCACTATTTTCAGCAAAAATTTTTGCATTGCCTACGGGATTATTAGCACTGTCTACTACAAGACCTGTAATTGATTTAAGTGTGTGGTCGTGTTTTTGTCTTTGAGGTGACCCAGCTACGTTAAAACGGAAGTCCGTCGGCAAAAAGACGACTGGCTTAACGGCTGAAACCTGAATGCCAATTGAGGACTTCGAGTCTTCTTTATTCCGGATGCCTACTACGGGAATACTAAATCCAGCAATAATAGAACCTGTAATGAAGAAAACGACAAACAGTTGAACTCGCATTGAAAACCTCCTATGGGTAAAGATGAGTACCATCAACAATATCTGAAAGGCTATTTACTAAAACACTATCATGTTTTACGTGGTATATGTTGTTTGTTAGAAGTACTCTTGGTCGACCGCGTGGACACCACCACCATTTAGATCGTGTATCGTCAAAGCCGCAACTACCCCCTGAGGAAGGGCATCCCACCCATAATTGATCTATAAATTTTCCGGTTGGTCCATCTGTAGAGCAACTTGGCGGGCAATAACCTTGATTTTTACAGCTGTTCCACGGACAGTATTCAGTGCCTTCTGGAATAGCATGAAGCGTTTCAACTGTTGGAGTAAGCCCTGTATGACGACCGCTTACATCAACAACTTGAAATGTTATTAACCTGCGTTTAGAACCGCATGATGCCGTCGCGGTTTCGTCCGTAATGACCTTTAAATGGTGTGGCCTTCCAGCTTGCCCTCCTAATGCCCAAACACTGTACACGGTACCCAGTACAATGTTTGATAAAGAAGGAGATTGGGGGCCGTTACCTATAAAGTTATAATCTAGCGGATACCACACCGGATCGCCTCCGCCTCCAGCGTCGTAAACCTGAAAATTGTAATAATCCCAATACTGAGATGTATCAGACCAAAAATAAGGTTGAACGGAAATTTCCGACTGCATCTCATACTCAGCAGAAGGATTATACGGCCATTGATCGTAAACATCTACACTATCCATGCAATCCCCGATTGAATGCATTCCGGGCCCACCCGTAACCTCGTCGTCAACTCGCTCAATTAGATTTGCCGTCATATTAATACAGTAATAAACCTCAGCCGTATAACTTAAGTAAGCATACGAAGAGCCGACCATATTGTTTGCGGGGTAAGTAAATGTAGTTGTCATTAAATAGGCTTCATTGCCAAAAGCCGATGTAGCAAATACAGAAACGTACAACATTAATAAGAAAACTGAGCTAGAAATTCGACTTCCCACTTTTCGACTCCTTAATTATGAAGTTATTCTTGCTAACCCTCAATCTAAGTTATTTCGACGAACACTAATACTCGTCTTTACGTACTTATCAATTTGTTCAAAAGCCTGTTCACCTAAGGCCAACTTGATCTTGCCTCGCGCGCGCAGAATCATCGCGTTACGTGATTGTTGCATTGTTTCGAGTTCTGACGGCGGCGGCGGCGGTTGGTTCTTGGACACGATGCCCTTAGGGAAGCGCGCCCTAAATTCCTGAATAATCTCCCGCGCTATTGCATCCTGCTGGCGAACTTCTGCTAAACAGGTAGCAGCAATTTCTTCCAATGCCCTCATTTGCTCGACATCAAGATTCGCTTCTCGCTGAATTGGCGTGGTCTCGTTGCGTATTTGAAGCTTCACCTCTTGCTCTTTTATGAAAATTACCCTGCGAAAGAAAAAATCATATTTTACGTAATCGGGAACGTCTTGATTAGATGCGTTAACTGGATTTGTCAGGGTTGGTTTTACTTGCTTATCAAGCGAAGACGCGCCGCGTGAGGGGCTATTTGATAAGGCTAAACAAATTGCCAAACTGCTTACTCCTAAAGCTGCATAACTTCTATACGACATAACACCTCCAAAGTTTAATAGCGAATGCTCACGCGCTATCACCATTCAAGAAATGGAAAATAGACTCAACGCGCTTCATAAACATAGAGGTGTGAAAGTAGAAAACCTGACAGGGTAATTTATATTTTTCTAGCAAAGTCTCTCAATCGCTCTATCAACCTACTTTTTCGTTGCCACACCGCCTCCGGCTTGCATCCTAACTTCTGAGCGATTTTTTCAACTGACAACTCCTCCTTGTAAGCAAGGTTATACAGGTTTTGGTCTTGCGCGGTGAGTTGTTTCAACCCCTCTTCTCGCAACTGCTCATACTCCTTGTGTAACAAAATATCTTCTTGTTGTGGCGGCTGTTCAATCATTTCTGATGGCAGATCTTCGAGAGGAACGTTTCTTCCGTTTTCGCGCAGGAAATCAACGACCTCATAATAAGCAATCGTCCGCAAGTAGGTTTCCAGTGTCGCTTCTTGCCTAAATTCGCGCAGCGGCTTGTAATCACCCTCGTCCCACAACTTAAACAGCACCCGTTCACAGCATCGCTCAACGTCATCCTGGGTTGGAAAGAGATTGCGACGACGAAAGGCGATGTAGACGACGCGGGGTAAAAACGGTATCGCTTGCTCAAAAAGTGCTTCGACAGTGACGGATTCAGTCGGCTGGTCATTGGAAGTAAGCATACCTCGCTGGCTCCAAGTGTTTCGGTATCGGTTGATATAAAGTCACAGCGGGAGAGTGACTGTGGCTCAGAAGCGCGGGCATCATAGACGGGCGCTCCGTGCGGGGTCAAAACAAAGACTGAACGCGGTCCACGGGGGTTCGATCCAACTAAATACAATCACCATAAAACCACGCAGCACGCAAGCTAACGATTCACTGATTATCGGCTGCATGTTCGGCACGCCGCAACGCACGAACGGCGCACAAAATCAGCACGGCGCGGCTGGCGCTCCAACGCGAGACCAAACCGTCTAACACCACATTGGCATCAAGGAAGATCCGTTCCATTTAGGCTGCCTGCTTGGCTAAATCGGGACACAATTGAGCGAGCGTTATTTGAGCGCCTTTTTCCAAAGCCTTTTCCATGTCTTCTTCGGTTACGCCGTACTTTTCAAACAGCGTAGTGATTCCTTCCGATGCTTCGTCAAGCATTGCGAGCGTTTGTTCATTTAGGGTTTCCTGCATCATGACGTTATCTCCTTCCATCGGAAGTTTACGATGATTCTTTTCGAGGGCAAAACTAACTCGGCATCTGATTCTCTGAGCGAGCAATCACACTGTAAACCCGCTTCATCTCGCCGCGCGGGAACTGCTGTGCCAGCGCACGCATCACCTCAGACTTGTGCGTACTCAACGACAAGCCTGTCGCGCGATAAGCCGCCAGCACGCGGGCTTGATAAGCGAGCGCGTCGTTCACCTGCGCGATGCAATCGTCAATGTGCGCGCGATAGCCCGCGATTTCTTCAGCGTCGTATTCTTCGAGCAACAGCGGCACGAGCGCCTCGTAATTCAATTCATCCTGCGTCTCCAACAAATTCCAGCACGTAGCCAAGACCGCCGTCTTGTTGATGCCCGCCGCCCAATGAATCGCTTCAACTGATTCGGGCTTGCACTTGAACAACACGAACTCACCGCTGGGCTGTTCGACGTACCAGATCATGCCTTCGCTGCCGCTGATCTTTTCTTCATCGGCGGGGCGATTGCGCGCTTCGAGTTCGGCGCGAATCGCGTTGTAACGCGCCACCGGATCATCCGCACCTGAGACCTCGCCTAACAGTGACGCGGCGGGTACATCGTGCAAGGCGAGCTTGTGCGCCGGAATCACGCTGCCGTCATCGCGCACGCCGAACAAGGCGGCTACGGCTAAATCAGTTTCATAAGCGATCAAG
>JABFSD010001056.1 GCA_013140935.1 Acidobacteriota bacterium | reverse complement strand
GTACGCTTGAGCGGTCGCCTGATGAAACGCGGCGTAGATTTCACCGAACCGGCCTTGCTGGCAGGAATGTGGGTACTGCTGGCGATACTGGATACATTGGAAGATTACACCCCCGCACAACTGCGCCGACTGATGGCGCAGTTTCTCCCCTTGCCATCCACTGAAAGTGGGTAGCCGAGGGGCTAACTTATTGCGCAGCTTTGAGTTCAAGGTTTTTACCTACTTGTGTAGAAACTAATGCTTGGCGAGGTTGCGCTACGGTTGCCAAGCCTTCTTTCTCTCTCTAGGGAGTAATCCTGCGATGGCGCGGCGTAATCGTTCCGATGCTCGGCGTATGACCGTTAATCGCCGTTTCACTCGTCGCCATCAATACGAAATCGGCGCGATTGTCCTGCGTGTCTTGCGGTGCTAAAGACGCAGGCCCTCTGCGCACAAACGCATGCTCGGCCAGCGTAACGTTCAGAAACGGCAATGGTACGCCTTCGAGAAAGTAATCGTGCTTGCTTCCACTAAGACGATTCATGCCGACCGAATCAATGCGATTGGCTGGATGCGGCACGCCTGCGAATAAGGCGACGGCGACGGCGCTGGCAAACGGCAAGGCCGCTTGTTGCTGATCGGGCGACACGCCGTTCGCGCGGGTAGCGTTGACGCCTAATGAATAAGCCGAACCCACTACGAGATAAGTTCCGTGAGAGGCAATCACCTGATCGGGTTTCAACGCAAAGCTCAACATCTGGTCGCTGGTCTGATTCAGCAAGCCCAACGTTAAGCCGGTGGTCGTGAGCGGCGCGGCGCTGCGATTAAACAATTCAACGTACCAATCGTTCGCGCCGTTGGGGCCTGATAACCGAAACTGGCTGATGAGCAAAGGCGGCGCGAGCGTGATGTCATTGGTCATATCGAACGTCGGTAAAGATTTGCTCGCCAACGCAGCACTCGCGGCGGGCGGGGTAACGCAGCGCCCCAAACGACCGGCTTTGAAAATCTCCAGCGCGTCATCCGTCGACAGCGCGCGGCTGTAAATTTCGAGTTCATCCAATTGGCCGGTGAAAGGTTTGGTTTTGTCTATGCCGACGCATACGTCATTGCCGAGCGTCAGCTTCGCCGTATTGGTCACGTTCGTTTGCGAAGCCCTGATCTGGCTGCGTTCCAGCACGCCGTCAATAAAGAGCCGCAGCGTGATGCCGGTGCGTGCAATCATCACGTGATGAAAGGTGCCGTCGTTGACGACTTTGTCCGACTTCAACAGGTTATAAGTCGTGCCGCTGGTTTGATCGAGTTCGAGCAAGAGTTGGCCGTTGATCGTGCGCACATCCCAAAAGCTGGAATGATCGCAAAGCGCGCGTTTGTTCAGCACGGCTTCCATGCGCGTCGAAGTCGTGCGCATCCAGAAACCGAGGGTGAAATCAGCCGTGCCGAAATTGCCTAGCGTGGAGTTGAGTGAGACGGAATCGTCTACGCCGTCGAAGTTGAAGCCTTGTCCGACTTTGCCGGGCGCGAAGCCTGCGCCGTTTTGCAACGTACCGTGATTCGATCCGAGCGCGTCGTTGGCGTTGTTCTCTCCGCGCAACCAGGCGGCGAGTCCGGAGGGCGCGGGCACGCAAACCTGATTGACCGTCACAGTAAACGTGCGCGTCGCAACGGCTCCGCAATTATCGGTGGCTCTGACCGCGAGTACATGCGTCCCTTGCGGCGTCGTAGTCGGAATTGTCACGACACCTGTTGTGACATTGATCGTCGCGCCGGTCAGTCCAGTCACGGTCAAACTCGTAATCGCGCCGTTGTCATTAGGCGCAGCGGTCGGCGCAATCGTCGCGCCTTTCTCGAATACAGCGGTCGTCGTCGCATACGTCCCCAACAACGGCGGAGCATTCACCGTTACGTTCACCGCCACGTTGACCGAAGTGGTCAGCTTGTCGTCACTCACATGCAAGACGAAGCTGCGCGCGCCGACAGCCGCTTTGCAGTCCGCCGCAATCAGCGCCGTAATCGCGCCGTTCGTATTGGTGACATTCGTGACGCTCAAGTCGGGCGGAACGCTTTCGACTTTCACCGACAAACTTCCGGCGGCAGTCTGTTCATCGCTCGCCGTAGCCAACGTCGCGCGCGTCGCCGGACTGCCTTGTTGCCGCGCAATCGCCACGCCGCGTTCGGGCGTCACCAGCGGCGCTGAGTTGTAACAACGTTCCGCATCAACTGTTGCCACAATGTTTTCGATCTCGCTGGTGGTGAGTCCGCGATCATAAATGCTGAACTCGTCAATGCGTCCGTTAAAGCGGTCGTTGGGCGCTTTGCTGATGATGGCGGGCGAACGCGCTCCCAATCTTACCGATCCATCGGTCCCCGCGGGCAGCTTGCCGCGCAAATTGGTAAAGCTGCGCGTCACTTTGCCGTTGATGAAAGTTTTCGCGGTCGTGCCGTCATAGGTGAGTGCAACGTGAGACCAGGTGTTGAGCGGTACTTTGCCGCCGCCGTCTACCCAACTGAGATAGTCGTCGGGCAAGCCGACGATTCCGTAAAGCGCAAAGGCCAAATTGCCGACCGGAATCTTGCCGCTGCCGCCCGCCGGACCTTTGATCGCAATCTCATAATGATAAGTCCCTGAAGTGTCAGTCTCTTTGGCGGCGATCAATTCAAAGTTGCCATCCAGCGAGGTCGGATAAACCCAAACTTCCATCGTGATCGTTTGCGGATTCAAATTGCTGGCGTCGGGAATGACGACCGAACCCGTGCCGTCGAAATAAAACGCTTGCCCATTGCGTCCGGGGCCGTAAGTCACGCCGCCCGTTGATGTGGCGTGATTGCTGCCGAATGAATCGCGGGTGCTGCCTTCGCTGCGATACCACGAGACCAGATTGGCCGGCGGCGCTACGCACTGTTGCGCCGAGGCCGCACGCGGACGCTGCCCTACATTACCAATACAAGCCGTGAAGCTGACGAGCAACACGGTGAATACGAAACGTTGATTGATTAGATAGCCAAACTTCATCTTCGACATCTTCGACCTTCCCCAATTCAGTTGGAATGGAAATGGCTGCGCACGCTGCGGCGCAGACGTTGAGTGGGTTAAGTTGTCGGAGAGAGTTCGCCTTCACGAGGCGAAGGGAGAGAGACAACGGCACGATTCCGCGTTACGGAATTCGTTTACGTTTGAAACGTGATCGGTGTGTGAAGCGAAGCGCAGAGAAGCGCGTCAAGTAGATGTGGGGGCTTCGCGGTTGGGAATGTAAAAGGCTGGACGGTTAGGAAGCGTCCGTGCGAAAGCGCGCGCAAAATAGGCGACGTGCTAATTTGTGTCAATCTCTTTTTTCTGCACTTTTTTTGCGCGCGCTGCGTCAGGCACGTTTACGCAATGCGCTTTGCAACCCGTCCGGCGTAAGGTCAACCAAGACTTCGGCGTGCGACACGCGACCGAAATGTTCAAAGGCCGCTTGTTCCAATGCCGCGACCAGATTGGCGTGCAAGCCGCGCGCGCCCGTGCCGCGTTTCTGACTGCGTTCGATGAGGTGCTCGATGGCGCGTTCACTGATGGTGAGGCGCAAGCCTTCGAGTGCAAACTCACGCACGAATTGCGGCAGGATGTTGTCGCACAAGATCAACCGCAACGTCGCCGCGTCCAGCGGCTGAAAGCGCACGATGCGTCCGAAGCGTCCCATCAGTTCGGGCATGAATCCGTAACGTTGGAAGCTCTCGACTTCTTCTATCACAGGCGTGTCAGCACTGCCCTGCGCTTCGCTGAAGCCGATGCCTTTGTTTTGTTTTTTGAGTAGCGAGTCCATGCCGGAAAACGTGCCGCACGCGATGAAAGGCAAGTCGCGCGTCGAGAGCGATACGCGATTGCCGAAGGCCGAGAAACCGAAATCCATCGGAACCAATACGTCGGTGCCTTCGAGCAGCTTGAGCATCTCGCGTTGCACGCCGTAACCCGACACGTCTTTGGTCGTGCCTTCGCCCGAAAAGCGCGCGTTGCTCGTCGAAGAAGCCAGCTTGTCGAATTCGTCCAGGCAGATGACACCGCATTGCGCCATATAGATATTGTGTTCCGCCGCAAACACCAGCCGCGTCAAAATCGTGTGAATGTCATCGCCCACGTAACCCGCTTCGGTGAAGCTGGTCACGTCTACGATCAACGTCGGCAGTTGGAAAAGCTGTTTGAATAACGACTCGACCAGAAAGGTTTTGCCGCATCCGGTCGGCCCTACGAGCAAGGTGTTTTGTTTGGGCGGCAAGAGGGCGCGATCTTCATCGTCAACGTGCAAACGTTTGAGGCGGCGCACGTGGCGATAGGCCATCAGCGAAAGCGCGCGGCGCGGTTCGTCCTGTCCCTTGTATCCGAGTTGCGCGAGTTTTTCGTAAATGTCGGGCGGCGGAATCGAGGGCAGCGCCGCGACGAAATCGCGCATGTCGTTGCGTTGGGCTTCGTCGCGTCCGGCGAGGTCTTCCATCTCATTGACGGCCTCGCGCCAACTTTCCGTCAGTTCAAAGTCGTCCAGTTCGTCATCCCAACCGAAAACTTCGTTATGATCGAAATCAGGTTCGTCGTCGTTGGGCGCTTTGCGGGGCTTGGCGGGCGGAGGAACCTCTGGCTCTCCGGGTTCGTCAAACAACATGTCGAGCGGTGAAACCGGCAGTGTGTCAAATGATGGTTCAGGCGGTGGTTCAGTCGTGTTGTGCAAGT
>JABFSD010000623.1 GCA_013140935.1 Acidobacteriota bacterium | reverse complement strand
AATCGGGTCGTGAATGTTGCGCACCCCGAAACGGCGCGCCGTGTCGGGCATCAATTGCATCAGGCCGCGCGCGCCTACGCGGGAAACAGCGCGATAGTTGAAGCCGGATTCCTGCCGCATCAGACAATAAATCAGCAGCGGATTGAGGTCGTGCTTGACCGCGTTTTGCGCAATCAATGCGTCGAGCGAACGATTGCCCGTCGAGAATTTCAGATTGGGCAGCTTAACATCGGGCATCGGTTCGTCTTCGACAATGTCGCGCTGAATGCGTTCGACGGCGTCGCGGTCAACGAAGGTTTGAATTTTTCCTAGCCGATATCCGATGCGTTCGGGTTCTTCCCACACGGCGTCAGCGTCAATCTTGCTTCCGCCCTTGAGCAGGATGCGCGATATTTTCTGTTTCGCGGCGGCGGCTTCCGGGTCTTTCTTGGCGAGTTCAGCGATCTCGGCGCGATTGGAGGCAATCTTGTCGGCGCGTTTCTGTTCGGCTTTGCGAAAGGCGTCTTTGCGCAAAGCCGTGATCGTACCGGGAATCGTGCCGGCATAAGCGGGCGGACGTTTGCTCAAGCGCATCGCTTCTGAGGCGGCAGATTCCGCGCTGATTTGTGCTTCGATCTGTTCGGGCGTACCGCGCAGGATGCGCGCAATCGCGTTCTTTTCGAGCGAATTGATGACTTTGCCCTGACGATACCAAATGTCGTTGCCCAGTTCCCAGACTTCGTCAGCGTTGACGTGACGCCCATCCTTGAGACGAATCTGATCGGCATGCACCGCCACACCTGCCAGAATGTGGCAAGCCATCGCGATGATAAAACTCAACGAGAGGAAATTCTTTTTGCGTGCCCGATTATCCATTTGATGACGCATTCGGGTTCCCATAAACATCAGTCCAGCACCTTCACCTTTTGGCCTAAGCCGTGGGGGTTATCTCATTCCACGAAACCGTAGCGTGACGATGAACTGCGATGTGTGCCTGATGTAAAAAAAGCCGCTGGCAAGCAGACCAGCGTAAAGCCAGAGTAAAAGGAAGCTGCAAGCGAATGCTTGGCTGTTTCCAGATCAACGCGCAATCGGACGATTACGCGCGCGGTGGCACTTTAATACTTCAATACTTCAATAGTTCATTGAGAACTTGCCGGTTCGTGGGTGGCAAGCAAGTAGCGTGGCATTGCTGACGAAAAGAACTATGCGTGCGACATGCCGAAGTAGTTGCTCCAGGCAATGTCCAGCAGGTCGGTCGTCAGATGCGGGGGGAGGCTTTCATAGGTACATATATCCAAAAAGCGATTGAGCAAGTCGCGCGGTTCGCACGATTTCAGCACGCGCTTTTCGACCATATATTTTGCAATCAGGTAATCGAGCAACGAAGGATCGTAAGAGATGCCCAGCGCTTCGGCGCGCCGCTCGAAAATGCGCCGAAAAGTCTTCTCACTCGGCGGGTCAATGATGACGCGATAACCGAGACGGCGTAAAAACGCTTCGTCCACCAAATCTTTGGGATTAATATTGGTCGAGAATACGACCAATTGTTCGAAGGGCACGGAAATCTTTTTGCCGGTATGCAAGGTCAGAAAGTCTACCTTGCGTTCGAGGGGTACGATCCAGCGGTTGAGCAATTGTTCCGGCTCGACGCGCTGGCGTCCGAAATCGTCCACGACCAGCGTGCCGCAGTTGGCTTTGACCTGAAACGGCGCTTCGTAATAGCGCGACGCGCGATTGTAAATCAGGTCGGTATTTTCGAGCGTCATTTCACCGCCGACGATGATGAGCGGACGCATCACGCGCAACCAGCGCCGGTCGTAATTGTCATAACTGTCTTCATCAAAGGTGCGCTCGTGATTGTGCGCGTCATAAATGTTGATGACGTGTTCGTCAATCGCGATGGAATAAGGCAGCCAGATCGGTCTTTGCAACGCATTGTTCATGCGTTCGGCCACAGCGGTTTTGCCGAGTCCGGGCAGACCGGAAAGAAACAGCGAACGCCGTGAGTTGATGGCAAAACCTACGGTCTGCAACAACGAAGACGGTAAAACCAGATCGTGAAACGCAGCTTTCACTTCTTCTGGGCCGATCACGTCGTCGGGCTTGGCCTGCGAGCGAATCATCGCGCTGTAAGCCGCTAACGACACCGGCGTTGGGCCGACGTAACCCGAAATATCCATCAGGCGATTGATCTGATCCCAACCACGATCCAGCACCGAGTAACGATTGTTTTGAAAGCTGATGCGTCCACGAATTTCGATCATCTTTTCGCGGTAAAGGTGTTGCATCAACTCTTCGGCCAGATAGAGCGGCAACATCATGCGGTCGGCCAGCGCCTGCGTCGTGATGGTACTTTCCGTACCCGCGTTCTTGAGCGCCAAGTCCGCCATGAATTGAAACGAGAGGCCGGTGGCATCCATGGTTTCCGGCATCGGCGGAATAAACTCGTGCGTTATGTCAGGGGCAAAATCAAGCATAAGCAATCTCCCTCACCCGTCCAGCCATCTTCAAAATTCAACAAAATTCAACTGAAGGGCAGGCCGAAGGCGAAGCGTGCCGTTTTCAGCACGCTTCGCAGTCTTCGTCACAACAGATGACTTCCTGTCAATCAGTTACTTCTGATCTACAGTCTGTTCCCGTTGCTGATTCGTTACAGCTAATTTTTTGTATTGTTCGTTGAGCGCCGCAGCTTCGCGCAAACGACCGGTGCGTTCGTAAAGTTGCGCGAGGTTGCTCAAAGCCGGCAGGGATGAGGGTTGCGCCTGCAATGCTGCTTCATAAGACTTGATCGCATCGTCGTATTTGCCGTGCTGGCTGAACACGTAACCCAGATTCAGGTTTGCGCCCAGATCGCCCACGGCCAACACGAAATGTTCGCGGGCTTTCGAGAAATCACCTTTACGTCCGTAAGCCAAGCCGAGGTTATTGTGCAACCGCTTGTCTTCGGGCGTGCCTTTCAAGCCCTTGTTGAACCATTTCACGGCGTTGCCGTAATCGCCCGACAGGTAATAGGAATAGCCCAGATTGTTCAGGAAGCGTCCGTTTTCGGGCGCGAGCTTGAGGGCTTTTTTGTATTCTTCCTGTGCCTGCTTGTACTGGCTTTTTTCGTCGTAACAAACCGCCAGCATGTTGAAGGCTTCGGCGTTATTCGCATTCAGCATCAACGCGCCGTTGAGCTTTTCCATCGCGGCATCGAGACGGCCTTTGCCGTGCAATTCGATGGCTTCCTCGAACAGCTTGTCAGCCGCCGCCGCCATCGTCGAAGCCGACACCGGTTCGGGCGCGGACGATGTTTCACCCGGCAAGCCGTTCGTCGTGCGATTCACGGGCGCGGCTTTGAACTCAGGCGATTTGAGTTCGTCCTGTTGCTGTTTTTTGGCGACATCAATCTCAGGTTTGTTGGAATTGCCGCCGCGAAAGATGCGCGCGACGAAACGTACGGGCGCGGTCACGATCTTTTTGAACGTGTTTTGTTTCTTCGCTTCGGACTTATCGTTGCTGTCGGTCTTATCAGTCACGCCATAAAGAAACGTCTCAGTCGCCATCAAATTATCGGCGATGTTCTCGCGTATGCCCGGCATAGCGACTAGGCCGGCCAACAACGCTACGATCGTCAACGCAGCAGCGACGGCGGGTTTGGCAAAGAAGCGCTTGATGCGACTGCCCTGGTTCTTCCGCGCTTCGATTTGTAATTTTATGAGTCTTTCGTCTTTCATTGTTTTACCTTTCAATGCCTCAGCGATAAATGAGGGCAATTCCCATCATTGTGTTGGACATTGCGAGCCTCACGGCCTCTATCGCTGTTGCTGTTTGGGGTTGAGTTGGGGCACCTCCTCAGTCAACCACATTCACCGTCCCCCTGATGGCATGCGAACCATCAGCACCTGAAAGGCTGCCTGTCTGAACAGGCAGCGGGTAACTTAAAAGCGTGTGTATAAATTCGGCGCGCCATAACTGTCAGCGCAATGCCGGAAAAATATTTACTTCTTTTTACTCTAAGCGGGGATGCGGTTGAATACCTTGTCGTTTCTTCATTGGCGCGGGGCAATGCGCTCTTTTTTGTGAATCCGACGGGCGAGGTCTTTAAAGCGGCGTAAGACTACCCTAAGACCCGTTCCAGAAGCAACGAACTTATGCGCCCAACCCCAATAAAAATGCCCGGTTTTTACACGGCGACCCGGATGCTTTTGTGTAAAAACCATCCAATCGCGCAGAAATTTGGGTTATCGCCCTTGTCTTATCAATATCTGTGCCGTTCCGTCAGCGTGTGCGATCTGCCAGGCACCGCTTTGCACAGCCATCAAACTCAGCGGCTCGGCGCGCTGCAAAACCATCCACTCAATGTCATAGCGCGCCAGAATCGCCGCCCAATCGGGCCGGGCTTGTGCGAGCCGATTCATATCGTCAAGCACTGTGCTATGGCGGTAAAGGTCGCTGCGCCCATCCACGAAAACTTTCACGCGCGGCGCGAAGCGATAAATCAAATAGCCACCGAATTGGTCTACGGCGTAAACCTTGCCGCCCAGCTTGCCCGCCGCCAGTTGCGTTTCAATGAAGGCGGCGGCTTCGACCGGAAAGCGTTTCGCGCTGAACGCATTGCCGTAAACCTTCGCCGCTGCCGGTTGGGTGAGCAAGCCCGCCAATGCGGCAACGACCAGCAACGCGACGAATGCGCCATTCAACTGCCGATCCATTCGCGT
>JABFSD010000037.1 GCA_013140935.1 Acidobacteriota bacterium | reverse complement strand
GGGTTCGTTGCAAATTTCAGTCGGCGACGGCGCGGCGGTGCAACGCGAAGAACCGCGTGCGGGCTTCACGCCCAAAAACACTGCGCAACTCGTCCGCGAACTGAACAAGATTCGCAAGGCGGATCGTCTTTACGTGCGGCTCTCGCGTTCGTCGGGCGGCGCGGTCATCAACAACGAAGAAATGCCGAACCTGCCGCCTTCGGTGTTGGCTACGTTGGGCGCAGATCGCACGGTGGGCGGTTACACGCAAACGCGCTCGGCGACGGTGTGGGAAAAAGAATTGGCTCCGGCGGAATTTGTCATCACGGGACTGCGGTCGTTTACGGTCAATGTGGTCAATCAATAAAGGCAATAAGAGCGCAAAGACCAAGCCAATAGATACGCGGCGGCGGCGGATTTTTTCGCGGATTACTTGGATGATTCGTGTACCGAGTGCTTTGAAAAGTTGTTTGAAAAGACGGCGGCACAGGTCACTCCTACGCAGCTAATCCACAACCATTTCCGTCCTGCATAAATTACGGTAGTGCCGAAGAGAATTGAAGGTTATGAAAGACATTGGTGGTCTTGTTGCGATCTTGTGTTGTTATTTTGTCATTCCCTTACTCATTACCAAGGCATGGATGGGAGCGAGTTGGAAATGCATCGGTGTTGCTTACGCTGGTTGGGCCGGAATTTTGCTGATGGCAGGCTTGGCGATGGGCAATACGGTTGGTGAGAAATTCGGTTGGCCGATGATTATGGCTATGTTCTTCACCATTCCCGTCTTACCAATCATTGTCGCAATCTTGAAGAGGCAAGGGTTATAACTTATCCCCAGAAAGCAAAGAGGAATTGAGAATGTCATTGGATGCCACCGTCAACGCAGGCTTTATCAAAGCCTTTCGCAATTACAGCAGCCGCGTACACCAATGGGCTGCGCCGCTGGATGAAACGCAGTTCTGGTCGAAGCCGTTTCCTTACGGCAACAGTTTCGGTCATCTCATTCTGCATCTGACGGGGAATCTGAATTACTACATCGGGGCGCAGATCGCGCAGACCGGTTATGTGCGCCACCGCGATATGGAATTCACCGACCCGAATCCGCCCAGCAAGGCCGAAGCGTTGGCGCGCTTCGATGCGACGATTGAGATGGTCGTCGCTACGGTTGAAAAGCAGACGGCGGAAGATTGGGCTGCGCCATATCAAGCGACCGGCATGCCCGAAGGCGCGAGCCGCTTTGACGCCGTGATGCAATGCGCGGCGCATATCTTTCATCATCAGGGGCAGATGATTTATTTGCAGAGAGAGTGGACGAAGTGAAGAACTACAAGATCATTGTTGAGAAACATTCAGACGGTTACATCGCTTATCCACTCGGCATTAAAGGTGCTGTCGTAGGAGAGGGTGATACTTATGAGGCTGCTCTTGCCGATGTGAAATCAGCGATTCAATTTCATATTGAAACTTTTGGCGCTGAAGTCCTTGAATTTGTCGTAGAAGCTGGGGGGCGGATCTGATGGCAAAGTTTTCGAATCAGGCCGCGTTGGACGATGACGATGCGGAGATGGCAATGGCGGCAAACGACCCCTTGTTTATGGCGGACCTTCACGAAGTAATGACCGATTTTCAATATGCTGACTTTGATGAATCGTTGCTTGCTGACTTTGAGGAAGAGCAGGGCAAGTAAACGCCAGAGTTGAGTTACAAGTTCGCCAATGAGCTATGAAGAAAATCGGCTTTGGAATAGTAATCCTTGTGGTGCTTGTGTTTTATGCTTGTCGGCCACATCCCGGCGAAAGGGTGGAGGTATATGACACCGCAAATCACAGTTTCCGAATTCGCGTTAGCCGATATGCAGAGCGAAATGGAGGGCTAGTTCCAGGCGCTTACTATGTCTTTCAATCTGCTCCATTAAACTCAGAGAAGTGGCGCGACATAATGACCTTTCGTCACGACGACCCAAATCCAATTCCCAGAGATCAGATTCGTTTTGTAAATGACAACGTCGGATATGTTTTTATGGGTTGGATGTATGCCGTAACAACTGATGGCGGCGCATCGTGGGCGGTTTGGGATGCACAGCAAGATTTACCCAAATGGCAGTGTTGCAACTACCGATTGATTGGTGATGTGAAGCTGGCAGCAGACGGCTTGGGAACGATGACACTGAATCCAATACCTGAACGAAGCGGGGAAGTTCCGCAACTTTATACGAGAGATTACAGCAGGCATTGGTATGCCGAGCGATAGGGCAGTTTGATTCTTACAGCGATCTTTTGAGGCGTATGAACGCGCCTGACGGATAGGAAATCTAATTTAATGCGAAAAATCTTTTTGTCTTTTTTCCTTTTGCTACCTGCTTTTCTTTTTTCTCAATATTCATCAGCCAGCGGCCCCGTCTTCTGGCGCGTCAACACGCGCGCTGAAATCGAAAAGGGCGATGCCAAAGGTATCGCCATTGCCGATAACGGTACGCTGACGTTGGCACCGCAATTTGCAGAGGTTTACGACACGAAGCAGGCTTATGTGTGGTCGGCGGTGGCCGATGCGCGGGGCAATGTCTATCTGGGTACGGGGCACGAGGGGCGCGTGTTCAAAGTAGACGGCACGGGCAAGGGCGCGTTGCTTTACAAGACCGCTGAACTCGACGTGATGGCGCTCGCCGTAGACAACGCGGGCAATATTTACGCGGGGACTTCGCCGGACGGGAAGGTTTATCGCATCGCGCCGAGCGGCGAGGCGAAGGTGTTCTTTGAGCCGAAGACGAAATACATCTGGTCGCTGGCCTTCGACGCGCAGGGGCGCTTGCTCGTAGGCACGGGCGACAAGGGCGTGATTTTCAGAGTGAATCCTGACGGCACGGGGGCGGCGTGGGTGAACACTACGCAAACCAACATCACGGCGCTGCGCGTAGACGCGGCGGGCAATGTGATTGCGGGAACTGATCCGGGCGGAATGGTTTTGCGCATCGGAGCCGATGGAAAGGCGTTTACGTTGTTTGACGCGGGGCAGCGTGAGATTCGTGATTTGGTGTTGGGCAGTCGCGGTGAGATTTATGCGCTGGCACTGTCAGAAGCGGCGGCGAGTGGCGGCGGCGGCTCATCTTCAAGCGGCGGAGGCGGTTTTGCGAAAGCCGCGTTGTATCGGTTGGACGGGCAGGGCGGCAGCGACGTGTTGTGGGAATCGAAAGACGTAGCCGCCTTTGCTATCGCGTTAAGAGACGACAATCAGGTGTTGGTGGGTACGGGGCAGAAGGGGCGGATTTACGGCGTGGCGAATAACCAGAAGCCTGCGTTGTTGACGCAATCCACTGAGGCGCAGACGGCGCGGTTTGTGAAGGCGGGCAATGTGCTTTACGCGGCCTCTACGAATTTGGGCAAGCTGTTCCGGTTGGGCAGCGAGACTGAGGTAAGCGGAACATATACGTCGTCGGTGCGCGAGGCGGCGACGGGTGCGGCGTGGGGCAGGTTGTCGTGGTTGGGCGAAGGCGAGATCGAATTGCAAACGCGCAGCGGCAATACGGCTGTGCCAGACGGGACGTGGGGCGAGTGGTCGGCGGCGTTGACCGAGGCCGAAGGCGGAGCGATCACGAGCGCGGCTGCGCGCTATTTGCAATGGCGCGCGACGTTGAAAAAGGCTGCGAACAAACCCGCGCCGCGTTTGCGCGAAGTCGTCGTGTCATATTTGCCGCGCAACGTCGCGCCGAAATTGAACGCGATCACGGTGTTGCCGAGCGGTACGGCGCTGGCTGCGTTGCCGCAACCGATGGGCGATACGGGAATGGATTTCACGGGCGGCGAACCGGGCGCGGGGCCTGCGCCGATGCAATTGCCGCCGCGCAAGCTCTATCAACGCGGCGCGCTTTCGTTGCAATGGCAGGCGGAAGATCGCAACGGCGACACGTTGGAATATGCGATTTTCTATCGCAGCGCGTTGGGCGTGGAGTTTTATCCGCTCAAGGCGGCCTTCCGCGACAGCTATTACACGGTGGATGCGAATGCGCTGCCCGATGGGCGCTATGTGTTCAAGGTCGTAGTGAATGACGGCATGACGAATCCAGGGTCGTTGGCGCTGCGCGATGAGCTTGAGAGTGAGCCGGTCGAGATTGACAATACGCCGCCTGCGGTTGCGAGCGATGCGCCGAAGGTTGCGAGCGGACAGGCGGAGTTGCTGTTTCGCGCGAGTGATGGGACTTCGATTTTGCGGCGCGCGGAATATCAACTCGACGGCAATGGTTGGAAGGCGGTGTTTCCGGTGGACGGCATCGCCGACGGCAAGCGCGAAGAGTTTTCTGTCAAAGTGACTTTGCCTGATGCGCGGCCTCACGTCGTGGCGTTGCGGGTTTATGACGCGAGCGGGAATGTGGGCAGTGCGCAGGTTTCGGTAAAGTGATAAAAGACATTGCCACAGAGGCACTGAGACACAGAGTTTGTTTATGGTGTTAAATGTCTTTTCTGGCTCTGTGTCTCAGTGCCTCTGTGGCAATTTTTTTTGGGAGATTCGTTTTATGAAAAGCAAAGTGATGTTGTTGGCATTGTTATTGTCGTTGGTCAGCGTCGCGTCGGCGCAATTGATTGCGAACCGTAAGTTGTTGCCTTCTGACTTGGGCGCAGCGCAATCTGAGATGAAAGCGGCGGGCGGCAAAGAGGCGCAGTTGGTTTACGCTACGCGGTTGGACGCGGTGACCAAAGGCACGTTCGACTCGCT
>JABFSD010000162.1 GCA_013140935.1 Acidobacteriota bacterium | reverse complement strand
TCAGCTCGCTCAAAGAATTGCCCGGCGGCAAAGCCTGCCAGCAGGATGCCCAGCCAGGGAATCAACGGATAGGCAATCACCAGCGTGAGTTGTGGCGCAAGCTGATAAGGCGTCAGCGCAAACAACGGCGACAAGACCAGCCTCAGCGGCCAGTTATTGCCAAGCGGAAGCAGCGGCAACAGGCCGTGTCCGAAAATAATCGTTGCTCCAATCAGGCCGATGATTTTTGGCGATAGTTTCAGCAGCAAAGCCAGTGCGATAAAGCTGAACCCGATAGCGGCGATGACTTGAAATAGAAAGGTGCGGAATTTCGGATCGAACCAGATAGCGAAATTGACCAGCGTGAATTCCAGCACGACGAGCCAGAGTCCGCGAAGCCATAGACGACGGCGCGCAGCCGCAAGGTCAGGTTGTGTTTTCGCCGAGAGATACGCCGAGGTTCCGGCGAGAAAGACAAAGATCGGTGCGCAGAAATAAGTCACCCAGCGCGTGAAAAACAACAGCGGCGTAGTCGTCGCCAAATCCGTCGGGCTTTGTGTCAGGGCGCTGACGTGCAGCCAATCGCGTGTATGGTCTAAAGCCATAACGATCATCACGAGGCCGCGCAGCAGGTCTACGGCGTTGATGCGCGAGGCGGCGGTGGTTGTTTGAATGGGTGGTTTGGAGTTCATCAGTTCAATAAATCAGCGCCCGCTTTGGCGATTTGTGCGTCTTGCGGCGCTTGTACGCCCGACACGCCGATGCCGCCGATGACGTTGCCGTCGGCCAACAAACGCAACCCGCCTTCGAGCGGCATGCCGTTCGGCAGTGCGAGTACGACGTTGTTGCCTTTGCTCAACAGGTCTTCATGAAATTTCGTATCGCGCCGAAAGTTGGCGGCGTGTTGCGCTTTGGCGAGGGCGACTTCGACACTGACGTTGGTCGTATCGTCCATGCGCTGGAAATACATCAGCCGTCCGGCTTCATCCACAATCGCAATCGAAACGTTCCAGTTGTTTTTGCGCGCTTCGGTTTCGGCGGCGGTGGCAATGGCTTTGGCGGTCGCCAGATTGAGGACTTTGCGCGAAG
Organism: Acidobacteriota bacterium; assembly: GCA_013140935.1. GTDB lineage: Bacteria > Acidobacteriota > Blastocatellia > RBC074 > RBC074 > JACPYM01. Next base: position 3,618 of record JABFSD010000162.1, on the reverse strand, counting down.
TGAGTTTTTCCTTGAGTGGCGTTTGCGCGAAATCGACGGTCAGCAACATCGCGGCACTCAAACAGAAAGTGGCAAGTTTGGTTTGGTTCATTCGGCTCTCCCTGATTCGTTGAACGGAGTTGCGCGCGGTAACGCGGATTAGTAATCCGCGTTACCGCGCGCGACATTACGCGCGGGTTATGATTGCTTCGCCATCAACAGATAAAACATGTAATCGGTCATCGGCGCGTCAGTGAATCCGAGGCTGCGCCCCATCGTGACCAGTTGGCCGCGATGATAAGTGCTGTGACTGACGCAATGCACAATCATCTCAAAGCGCGGGCGCGTGAACTCACCCACGTAAGGAATGCTGAACGTACACGTTTCCTCTAAGGCCGACTCGCTCAATGACGCCGCGAGCACGGCAAATTCTGCTGAGTGCTGTTCGAGACCGTCAAACAGTTCCTCCATCGTGCCGGGGAAGATGCGGCCATAATGCGCTTCGGTCGGTGCCTGTTGCATCACGTCGCACCACCATTTTTGCGTATCCCAGATATGCGTCAGCGTTTGTTTCAGGCTGGGGAAACTCGAAGGCGTTTCGCGTTCCATCAGGTCGGCGGGCTTCGTTTTCAGCCATGCCACCACTTGTTGATTAGCCCAGCGGTTGTAAGCCGCATACTCGTATATAAAAACTGCTCCATTCATAACGTGTCCTCTCATCGTGGTGTGGTTTGTCCTTTGCGCTGTAAGGCTCCGCCCAGCCAGGCGCAAGGTAGCGCGGTGACGACGAGCGAGATGGGATACCACGCCGGCCCCAGTTTCAGCGGAATCGTGGCAAGCGCGCCAAGCAGGCTCAACACGAAACCGATCCCGCCTAAAATCAGCGCGTGCCGCATCGGATTGCGCGGTGCAAACTTCGCCGCCAGATAGCTGCCCAGCGCGCCGTATACGCAACGATAAGTCAGCGCCAACAGGTTATCGCTCGTCTCATTCATCGGCTGTCCCCACGGCGGATAGATGTCGAGTGAGTGCATGAGTTGGTCAGTGCCGAGCGATAGCACTACGACCGCCAGAAAGCCGATGAAGATAGCGATGGCACTGCGCCCGAATTGGCGCGGAGGTAGCTTGGTTTCGTTCGTCATAATTTTTTTCGAGTTGGTGGGGGGCGAATGCGCCGCACTTCATAAGCTCCGCCCAATGCTAATTTGCCTACTCTTCAGTTATTTGGCGCACCAGCGTGCCGCCAGTGCGATGGGTAAGCCTACGCATATCACGTGTACGAGCAAGCCCGTTGCCACGACTGGCCCCGAAAAGTTTTGCCTGAACGAAATCGCTGACAGCGGCAACACGACCAATTGCATAAACCAGAATACGGCGACGCCATACAACGCGCCGCTCACGTAAGGCTGCGCGACCAGCCAGCGCGACTTGAGGCTGGCGAGATTGAATACGGTCGCGGCTCCTAACGCGATTACGAAATGCAACGCGACGCCCAGCGCGGCGGTTTTCGCCCCACCCTCAAACGCCGCGCGTCCCAGCACGCCGCTGGCGATGGAGTGCGCAATGCGCAGGGGCGTCACGCCGCGCGAGGCATTGCTGACACATGCGCCGATGAAATCGAGGATGCCGGCACATAGGCCGCCGAGCAGAATGCTTTTGATGAGTTCGTTATTCATTCGATAGGAATCCAGATTTCAGTTTGCAACTGTTGCGGAGGAACCTGTTTCAAGGTGTTGCGGTAAATTTCAAACGGTGAGGTGTTACGCAACCGATAGCCCGACGCAGGCAGCCAGTTGCGATAAAGCCGATTCCAGTGTTGCCACTGCGTCTCATAAGAACCCTGATGCAAGCTGACGACCCACTGGCCCGCCGGAATCGTCACGTAACGAACTTCGTCATTCATTGCTGGCAGCGCACCTTCATAACAAAAACCAGCTTGATAACGTGCTTCGGCGTCAGGCACGAGACTGTTTTCGTCAGGACACATCCCGATGCGCTCGCGTACGCACGACCAGCCATTAACGCGTTTGAGTTCGCTGATGAGTATGCGAAAGGCTGCTTCCGCCGCCTGATTGAAACTTTGTTCGATCATTCCTTTGCGTTCGACGATGACGGCTTGGCGTGCTTTGGTTTCTCTGATCTCGACGGGCAGTTCGAGTTTGTGTTGAGCGCGCAATCGGGCGGGCGGCAACAACAGGGGCGGATTTCTTTGGCGATATTCGGAAGGCGTACAGCCAAGTTGATTTCTAAAGGTACGCGAAAGCGATGAACCCGAATCGAAGCCGCATTCGAGCGCAATTTCAGTCAGCGAAAAGCGGTCTTCGTTCATCAGTTCGATAGCGCGCAACAGACGACGGCGTTGCAAAAACGCGAACATCGTTTCGCCCGTTACCGAACGAAAGATGCGGTGAAAGTGAAAAGCGGAAATCCCCGCAAGGCTCGCCAATCTTTCAGTCGTCCAATCTTCGCCGGGCTGGCGGATGATCGCTTTTATGACATCGTTGATGACACTTTGGATGTGGTGTTGAGAGCCGCCTTCGATCATGGCGCGAAGCCTATCACTCACCCGGTTAGTGTGCTTGGCAAATCTTGCTCAAAACGCGCGATAAAGCTGGTCAGTTTAGAAGTACGCGCCTATACTCCGTTTCACTCGAAGTATTCACCCATCCATCAACGCTATCACCAAGCCACTCGTTCCCCTGGCAAGGGAGTGGCAGGAGGTCACTTATGAACTGCTTGTTTCGCTTGTTGCGACGTGCCGCTTCGTTGGCCGTCGTGTGCGGTTTTCTGCTTGCTTCCATTGCTTTCGCACAATTCGATACGGCGACCGTGCTGGGCACGGTACGCGATGACAGCGGCAACGTCGTCGCCGGAGCCAAAGTTACGCTGACCAATCTGGGCACGGGCATCGAAGCCAATGCCGCCACCGATGAAAACGGCAGCTATCAATTTCTCAACGTCAAGCTCGGCGCTTATAAAGTGAGCGCCGAAGCGAAAGGTTTTTCCATCGCCGTCGCCACCGGCATTACGCCCACCGTCGGCGCTCGCCTACGCGTAGACCTTACCCTCAAAATCGGCGCGCTCACTGAAACCGTACAAGTCACGGATGCTGCGTCATTGGTTGAAACCGAATCGAGTGATCGCGGACAAATCATCAATCGCCAGCAAATCGTCGAGTTGCCTTTGAATGGCCGCCAATACTCGGCGCTGGCGTTGCTCTCGACGGGCATTCGGCAATCTACGTTGGCGGCTTCAGTTGATTCGCAAGGCGGCGATGCGCGCGAAGGTTCGTTCAACGCGAACGGTTTGCGCTCTACCTTCAACAACTTTCTGCTCGACGGCGTAGACAACAATTCTTACGGCACGAGCAATCAGAACTTTTCGAATCAAGCCATGCAGGTTTCGCCTGACGCGCTCGAAGAATTCAAGGTCGTGACCAACAACATGAGCGCCGAGTTCGGACGCAGCGGCGGGGCGGTCATCAACGCTTCGGTCAAGAGCGGCACGAATAATTTTCACGGCGGCTTGTGGGAATTCGTGCGCAATACGAACCTGAACGCCGTCGGCTTTTTCAAACCGCTGGGCGGCGTTAAACCGGTGTTGCAACGCAACCAATTCGGCGGCGTCGTGGGCGGGCCG
>JABFSD010000972.1 GCA_013140935.1 Acidobacteriota bacterium | reverse complement strand
AGGCGTCGCCGAGCCGATGCCGTTTCGTCAGGCGATCACGAAACTCAGTTGTTATGGCTTGCACTCGGTTTACGGATTTTTCTCCTGCTATCGGCAAGGCTATCGCCGCAACGACATTCCGCGCCGCATGGCGGAATTGCTCGATACGACGATTTTGCGCATGGAAGGCGATGCCAAAGCCCTCGCCAGCGAAGCCGAAGCGGTGAAAGGAATGGGTCCCGATTTCGTCAACCGCATGGCGTTCGGTCAGGAAGGACGCCCTACGACGCAAGGCCCGCCGCCGCCTCAGGTCATTGACGTGATGAGTATGAAACAGCAAATTCAAACGCTGGGCCACATTCTCGAAGCCGTCAATTACGGGTTGTTGCACAAGCTCTTTACGCTGAACGCCGAACAGCAACGACGCTTCAAGGCGGGCGAACAGGCCCTGCACGGACACCTCGTCAAATTGCGCGCCGTCGAGCTTGACGCTTATCGCCGCTGGCACAGCAAGTTCGTCAGCGATATCGTGATCGCCGTCGGACACGCCGTGCGCGCACTGAAATTGTTGACGCCGCAAAACCCCGATCTGCCCCAGACTATCGCCAAGCAATAAGGGTTATCGAAATGAAAAAAGCCGTATTCACAAAAATCTTTTGCTGCCTGATGTGGTTGGGCCTCGAGGCCCATGCGCAAAGCCCGATCAAGCTCGCGCCGCTGCCCTTGCTCGAACCGTGCGAACAATTGAATAGCGGCGAAGCTTCGGAACAAGCCGTCAAACCGCTGCTCGAAAAGTTGCGCGACAAAGACGCAGCGGTGCGCGCAAAAGCCGCTGAACAGTTAGCCAACGGGTGCCACAAAGCTGCGGTAGAGCCGTTGATGGCCGTCTTGCGCGACGAAGCGCCACCGGTGCGCGTCGCTGCCATCAAGTCACTCGGCCAGCTCAGCGACCGCGAAACCCTCAGCGACCTAAGCATCACAGTCATGGATGAAGACCTCGGCGTGAAACTCGCGTTAATACAGGCGCTGTGTTCCTTTAGGTCTTCCGTAGCCCGCAACACTGTGCTCAATTCCATCGCCAATCCGGGCGGTGTAGAGATCAAAGAGGAAACCGACGCGCGCATTCGCGGCGTAGCGATTCTCACGCTCAACGAACTCGCCGACGTGACGCATTCGCACAAAGCCATTTTCTTTGCAGTAAGCTTCACGCAAAGCCGCCACGCCGCTATAAGGAAAGTGGGCGAAGAAACCATGCTGGCGTTGCGAGATACGCGCAATGCCGGAACGGAATTGATCGCTACGCTGAAGTCGAACAAAAATCCTGACATGCGCCGACAGGCCGCTTATTGGCTGGGCAAACTCGCGATCGAGCGCGCGCGCGATGCGTTGAACACGGCCGCGACGCTGGATGCCAACGCCGCCGTCAAACAAGCAGCGACGACCGCGTTGTCGCAATTAAACGCCCCCTCAAAATAAACGCGGGGTAAGCGCAGGAAGTGAAGTCCGGCGGCGTTGGCGTTTCGTTTTTGGCGTGCTAGTCTCGCGCCTCGTTTTACTCAATCCATTCATCAACATAAGTGATTGATCCTGTCTTCGTGTCAGGATCGAGGAGGCAGCTTGAGCGTTCTCGTAGACAAGAACACCCGTTTGATCGTACAGGGCCTGACCGGCAAAGAAGGCACGTTTCACGCGCTGCAAATGCGTGATTACGGCACCAACATCGTAGGCGGCGTCACGCCCGGCAAAGGCGGCACGACGCACGAAGGCTTCCCCGTCTTCAACTCCGTCGCCGAAGCCGTCGCGCAAGCCGGAGCGAATGCTTCGGTGATTTACGTACCGCCGCCCTTCGCCGCCGACGCGATTATGGAAGCCGCCGATGCCAATCTGCCGCTCATCGTTTGCATCACCGAAGGCATTCCTTCGCTGGACATGGTCAAGGCCTACGCTTACGTCAGCGCACGCACTTCGCGTCTCATCGGCCCCAACTGCCCCGGCGTGATCTCTCCCGGCAAATGCAAAGTCGGCATCATGCCTGCACGCATCCATCTCGAAGGCCGCGTCGGTGTCGTCTCGCGTTCGGGCACGCTCACTTACGAAGCCGTAGGCCAACTCACTGCGCTTGGCATCGGGCAATCTACCTGCATCGGCATCGGCGGCGATCCGATTATCGGCACTACGCAAAAAGATGCGCTGACGCTGTTTAACTCAGACCCCGACACCGACGCCATCGTAATGATCGGCGAAATCGGCGGCAGCGCCGAAGAAGAAGCGGCGGATTACGTCAAAGCGCACGTCAAGAAACCCGTCGTCGGATTCATCTGCGGACAAACTGCGCCTCCTGGTCGTCGCATGGGCCACGCCGGTGCCATCATCGCGGGCGGCAAAGGTACGGCAGACGAAAAGATGAAAGCGATGACGGCGGCGGGCATTCACGTGGTGAAGAGTCCCGCCGACATTGGAGCGAAGGTGAAAGAAGTGTTGGGGCTGTAATGACCACTTCGTGAAATAAAGCGGGAATCAACGTGAGCAAAGCTGCACTAGCCTTAAAGACTGCGAGCCAGACGGCACCGGCAGTGCAGGTTCGCCCATCTTCACGCCCAACTAAAGCGCGCGCAGCCCAAGCCAAAGAAATCGAACGGCGAGACGACGAACAGTTCTGGGCGGGCTTCCGCGAATGGCACGAAAAAGCCGATAGCCTGCCCAAACGACGCGCCTACATTCGGCGTATGTGCCGCCGCATCACCGAAACCTTCCAGCCCGAAAAGATTATCCTCTTCGGCTCTTACGCTTACGGGAAGCCTACGATGGAATCGGATGTGGATTTGCTGGTGGTGATGCCTTACGAAGGAGGCCGCTTTACGCAAGCCCACAAAATCACTTACCAATTAGGATTGGCTCTGCCGTTGGATTTATTGGTTTACACACCGGAACAGCTACGCTACCGGCTGGAAATTGGCGACCGCTTCATCCGGGAAATCGTCGAACAAGGGAAAGTGAGGCACGACAATGCAAGTCATCCAAACCAAAACTGAAACGGAACAGTGCCTGCGGGCATTCAACCACGAAGCCTCCTCCGCGCTGCCGCTGCCGACGATTGAAGAAGCTCCGCCCGATGCGGCGCTGGCGCTCAAGTTCGCGCAAGCTGCTGACAATTTGCGCTGGCTCAATGAACACGCGGCGGAACTCGAAATCTTCACGCGCCATCGCGGCAAACATCTGGCCGTAGCGGGCGGCGAACTCTTCATCGCCGACAGCGCCAGCGAAGCCTTACGGTTGGCGCGCGAACGACATTCGCAAGACTGTCCACATCTGCGCTACATCCCGCAAGAAAAGGTAAGCCGCGTCTATGCGAATTAACGGTGAATGGGTGCAGTGCGATGACGGCGTGATGCGTCCTTGTCTGCAAGGCTTGATTCGGCTGAACGAAAACGATTGGATCGAGTTTCCGCTGTTGCTCGACGCCGGTGCTGATCGAACCGTTCTCAACGCGCAGTTGCTCGAAGTGCTGCAACCCTTAGCCAATGCGCCCAGCGCTGAAGACGTTCAACTGGCGGGCATCGGTGGCAGCGCGGTGACGACGACGGTTGATGTCATCATCTGGCTCAAGCGGGATACAGACGATTACATCAAAATACGCGGGCCATTCAGCGCCTTCACCGAACTGGCAAGCTCCGACATTTCCATTCTGGGCCGCGATGTCACCAACAACTTCCGCGTCATTTACGATTACCTCGACCAAGCGGTAATGCTGCTTGCTCCGCCGCATCGTTACGAAATCAAAACTACCTGAGCGGAAACTCGCAAGAATAGCCCTCCCGCAACCAACCTCACATTCCCCCGGCTTGGTAACAGGAAGCCGGAGACGGTTACGATATATTTCAATAATATCTTTGAGCTTGGTTGTTACATCGGAAGTTTCCTTGCTAGGCAACTTTAGCAGCACACCCAACGCCTGTGGGTAAAGCCGTTCGGCTCCGTAGCTGTCGAATTTCGTGCAGGTAAAGGTGATTAGAGTTTGATTCATAATCGTTGGCCTCGTGGCGCGGGCTGGCAGCCCACGCCACACGTTTAGGTTACGAACATTTCAAATGCTCGCGGAAAAGTCCGCGTAAAGCTGACAGCGTCGTTCGACTTGCATGCCTGCGCGTTTGACGAGTCCCGCGCCGCGCAATCTGAAAAAGGTGTCTTCGCTGTCATAGGAGTGGTTTCGCAGCGCGGAGCACATGCCTTTGATGAGTTCGGCTTTGTCGTGCGTGCGGAAAAGGTGAGAACGCAAATGATCGCCGAACGGGCCGCGCTCATCCGTCGCCTGCGAGAAAAAGTCGGCGACCGTCAGCCGGTCAGTCGCTACGAGATATAACGCGCGCCGCGTCAGGTAAGGATGCCCGTTGAGCAGGTTCATCAGGCACGTGACTTCGCCGTCATTGAGCGGCTCACCGTGGCGTTCGTTCAAGTCGTTGACTTGCGCGGCGGTGAAATCGTCCAGGTTGATGACTTCGCCTACGTTAAAAGGCGACTGGTTGAGGTCTTCGATGAGTTGACAAGGTTCGGTCGAAATCACGCTAACGCGCGCTGACCGCAAGGCTTTTGCAAAAGAAAGGCGACGGTTTAGCGCAAGCGTTCGTCTTTGGAAATTTGTCCGTCGAGAATCGTCAGCACGCGATGGGCGTGTTGGGCGATGTCGGGTTCGTGCGTAACGAGGATGATCGTATTGCCG
>JABFSD010000952.1 GCA_013140935.1 Acidobacteriota bacterium | reverse complement strand
GCCGTAAACTGTCTAATAACTCGACCTCAATCCAATTTGAATGCTCAACGAAAACACGATCGGCCAGCGAGCAAATATGGCGGGCGTCAGATTCATTCTCAACGACCACAAGAAACTCAAGCATTCACCGGCTCCATGGTTGAGGCATTCTCAAGCACCCAGTTTTCTCCCTCCGCATCCCAAAGCTCACCGGTGGTTAAGATTTTACTCGCACGCTCTGCGTGAGGATGGTCGCTTAGTCGTTTGCAAAGGCTGATTCCTTGAGGGTCAGTATTCATAATCCAGACGTCTTGAGGTTCAAGCGCGTCGAGTATGTAAGGCGAATGGCTCGTAATAATAATTTGACGATTTAGTGTTTGAGCAAATTGTTTTAGCACTTGCATCAACTTTAACTGCGCAAGGGGGTGCAGGCCGTGTTCAATATCATCCAACATAATTAAATGCGGAGCATCAGGGCTATTGATTGCTGTCAGGAGTGCCAAGAGTAACAGTGATCCTTCACTCAGCAAGTTTGCAGGTATATCGCTGCCGCTAACTGTATCAAAGGTTAATTTATCGGCAAGAACTTGGCGTTGCTCATCATAAGCCATGCTTGTGCCGTTTAGATTAGCAACCCTTTTTTCATTAATAGTAATTTTTGTCTGACGCGGGCGGATTTTTAAGATATTTGGCACCAGTTCGTTGAGCTGCTTTTCTATTAGTGAAAACGTCTCGTCTTCCTCCTTTTTCAGGTAAGCAATTACGGATGCAAGGTTGTCTCCTTCAACATGTAGCCTTGGTCTTGGCTCTGTCGAATAAGTGGGATTTGCCAGCATTTCCCACCACGGCTTAAAGAAAACGGGGCTACTCAAGAATTGAGTAAAAGGGACGACACCTGAATGTAATTTGCCATTGCTTTCATACCCTCTAGCAGGTTTTAGTTTATAGAAATCAGAACCACCTCCACCACTAGATTGAACGGTAACGCTGGCACTCCACGAAATTTTGCCAGCGGCGACATCCTCTAAATAACTCCCCTGAATAATGACAGTGCTTGATTGCCTTCCCCGTTGAACGAGTTCTGAGAATTCTTCCCCATCAATCCATCCAGCATCAATAATCCGACTAACCAACTTAATTGCTTGGAGTAAGGATGTCTTTCCACAGCTATTCGGTCCAACAATTGCAGTCACTTGCCCCAACTCAATCGTTGTATCTTCGTGGCTCTTGAAATTTTTGATGTTTATCTTTTCGATCATAAACTTATTTTGCCGTTCTCAATTCTGTTGAACAAGTGTGTTTGTGCCTGGAGGGATCACCTCACGAACCTTAATGTAATTCCAGACAAGCCAACCATTCGTCATCATGAAAAGCTGCAAGCAAATCGTGATTGGAAACGAGTAGATGAAGAATGTTTGCGCTTGAGGTATTACCGCAACGCAACCAAATCACTTTCGGTGGGAAACCGTAAAGCTGGGCGAGCAATTCAAAATCTGCGTCTTGTGTCACGATGGTCAAGCCGTGGTCTTTAGCGTATTGCCAGATCAGGCGATCATCCGTTCGATCCATGCCCAGAATTCTTACGTGTTCAGTCGCCGGATAGTAAGGCTCTAATTGCCGAACGAGTTTGTAAGACAGATTTTGATCAAGTAAGAGGCGCATCGGTTATGCATAAACAGTTTGTTGTTCGCGCTGCGCCGCGAATTGCAAGCAAGCCTGAATGTCAGTCTCGGTAAGTTCAGGGAAGTCATCTAAAATTTCATCGTTATTCATCCCCGAAGCCAGCCAACCGAGTACGTCGGCCACCGTGATACGCATGCCGCGAATGCATGGTTTGCCGCCGCGTTTGCCTGGTTCCAGCGTGATAATGTCGTGAAAGTCTGCCATGTGAATAACTCCTTGTGAGGTCAGATTACGCCATCGTTCTGCAAAAGCTCAATCTCGCTCGCGCTCATGCCCAACAACTCGCCATACACTTCCTGATTATGTGCGCCCAACGCAGGCCCGACCCATGAAGTCCCGCCCGGCGTCTCGCTCATCTTAGGCACAAACGTAGGCAGCTTGACCGTTTCGCCATTGCCGATGTCGGCGTCTTCGAACATGCCGCGCGCTTGATAGTGCGGGTCGTTGACGATGTCGGCGGCGTTGTAAATCGGGCCGCTGGGGACTTGCGCTTGCTCAAGTGCGGCGATCAGATAATCGTAGTCGTGCGCGAGCGTCCAGGCTTCGAGGGCGGCGTCAATTTCGGGTTCGCGCAGCACGCGGCCTTGATTCGTACTGAGTCCGGGGTCGTTCGCTAAATCTGCGCGTCCGGCGGCAGTCATCAGCCGTTGATAAATCGAATCGCCGTTGCCGCCGATGATGATGAACTTGCCGTCGCGCGTAGGGTAAGTCGCCGTAGGCACGATGCCGGTGACTTTCGATCCGGCGCGTTCACGGATTTCGCCCAACTTGTCGTACTCAGGTATCAGCGATTCCATCATATTGAAACAGGCCTCATAGATGGCTACGTCAATCATTTGGCCTTGTCCGGTTTGCTTGGCGTCACGGTGATATAAGGCCATCAGGATGCCGAGGGCTGCGTGCATGCCCGCGAGCGTATCGCCCAAACTCAGGTTAGGCCGCGCGGGCGGACGGTCGGGATAGCCCGTGACATAACGCATGCCGCTGAAACCTTCTGCTACGTTGGCGTAACCGGGCTTCGACGAAAGCGGGCCGGTCTGACCGTAACCGGATACGCGCGCCATAATCAGTTTGGGATTGATCGCTTTGAGGTCTTCATAACCAAGTCCCCACTTTTCGAGCGTACCGGGTTTGAAGTTTTCGAGTACTACGTCAACTTTCGTAGCGAGTTGTTTGACGATCGCGTGGCCGCGCGAGTCTCTGAGATTGAGCGTGACGCACTTTTTGTTGCGCCCCAAGATATACCACCACAGTGCCGTGCCGTTGTGCATCTTGCGCCACTTGCGCAACGGATCGCCTGTGCCGGGCGGCTCTATCTTGATGACTTCGGCGCCGAAGTATCCGAGCAAGACCGCAGCGAAAGGCCCCGCGAGCAATTGCCCCATTTCGAGAATGCGTACGCCTTCGAGTGGACGCGGTGGAAGCGGTGATTCGTGATTCGTCATGTCAGGTTGTTTTAATGGGAGAAAAACGGCGGCGGATGAAAAGCCAGGTGCCGTAAAGCGTGATGAGCAAGGCTAACGCGTAAACGATGAGCGTGATTTTGTGGTAAGTCGTGAAAGGCGCATCGCTATCGCGCGCCAAAATAGACCAATACACAAAGCCGATGAAGGCCAATGTTTCGAGCCAGAACAACCAAAGCGTGATAATGACTTTGCGCATATCGTTTACCACCAACCGCGCGGAGAAAGCGCGACAAAGGCTGTGAGCAAAATGCTCAAGTGAATCGCCAGCGCCCACGGCGCAAGGCGATGAATGCCGGAACGTAATTGGTTTTCCAACGCTTCAACATCGCCTTCGCCCGCCGCAATCTTTTTCAGAATCATTCCCGAATGCGAAGCGCCCAGCACCAGCACGACAGCGAGAATGACGACTACGCCAAAGACGATGAGCTTCGCCATCAACCAGGGAATGCTGGCAATCGGCCACCAGCCGCGCAGGTAAGCCAGCGCCAGTCCGGTCGGCATCGCCAGCACATAAGAAACCAGCACGTAAAAATCGAGCTGCTCGGCAATGTGCGAACGATCAAGCCGCACGGCGATGGGCAGCGCGCGATTGCGCAAGCTCATGCTCAACGAGAATACGACCAGATCGCTGCCCAGCCAGATGACGAACAGGAATACGTGAAAGAGTAATAACAACTCACCGAGCAATGCGCTCAAGGTCATCAGCTTGCCTCTTGAGAAAAGGTAATAAAGTTAGAACAAATTTGATCGTACCGTAGCATTCCATTTTTCACACTGTCAAGAAAAGCCAACAAACACAGGCTTGCGCGCGCTTTGGCGGAGGCACACCTTGACAACTCTTTCGGCGCAAACCTAGTATTCAGTTGTCACAGATTTATAACAAATCCTGCAAATCTCTTCGCGCTGCGGGTTTCATCGCGGACGCGGAACCGGCATTCAATTCACAACCTTTGAGGACGATTCTGTTATGAGTTACCGACTCGGCATTGACGTAGGCGGCACGTTCACCGACCTGTTGCTGTTCAACGAACAGACGGGCGAGATTCAACTCACCAAAGTTTCTTCGACGCCGCAAGACCAATCCATCGGCGTCATCAACGGCATTCACAAAATCGCCGCACAGGCGGGCATCAAACCCAACGACATCAAGCTGATCTTGCACGGTACGACGGTGCGACCAACGCCGTGCTCGAAGGTAAAGGCGCGAAAGTCGGATTGATTACGACGAAAGGCTTTGAGCAAATCCTGCACGTCGCGCGTAGCCAAACGCCCGGCCCGCTCGCTGGTTGGATCATCATGATTAAGCCCGACCCGATGGCTCCGCTCTCGTTGACGCGCGGCGTGAGCGCGCGCCACAGCGCGAAAGGTGTTGAGATGACGCCGCTGGATGAGGCTGAAGCCAACGCTCACATCAAAGCCTTGCACGACGCGGGCATCGAAGCGTTGACCGTCTGCCTCATCAATTCGTTTGCCAATGCCGCGCACGAACAAGCGATCAAAGCCCTTGCCGCCGCGATGTATCCCGACCTGCCTGTCACAATTTCGACCGACATCCTGCCTGAGTTTCGTGAATACGAACG
>JABFSD010001123.1 GCA_013140935.1 Acidobacteriota bacterium | reverse complement strand
GTTCGTCACACGCGCTGCGCCCACGGTGAGCCATCCGTTCGCGTGGCTGTTGCTCATCCTCGTCGGCGCGGCGGGCGTAGCCGGTCAAATCGGTATGACGCGCGCCTTTGCCAAAGGCCACGCCTCGACGATTTCGGTGATTGCGCTGTCGCAGATTTTGTTCGGATTGTTTTTCGACGTAGTGTTTTGGCAACGCACGATCAACGCCGTTTCAGGGCTGGGCATGTTGCTCGTGATCGTACCGGCGGGCTGGCTGATCTTGAGCCGTACGCCGCAACAGAGCCACGATTTGATCGAAGCCGAAATGGAAGACTGAAGCGATTCGCATTCCGGCTCTCACGTTTTACAATGCGCGCGTCTTTTGCTTTCACCATCAACACAAAATCAAACGGAGCTTCAATATGAAACTGCCTTATCTGCCTACGATCTTATTCATCGCACTGTTATTCGTTGCCACGGCGACGGCGCAAACCAAACGGTACGACGCCACCTGGGAATCGCTGGATCAACGCCCGACGCCGCCATGGTTTCTCGATGCGAAATTCGGCGTCTTCATTCATTGGGGCGTTTATTCGGTGCCGGGCTACGGGCAGGTGGGCGAATACGCCGAATGGTATTGGAATCGCATCGCCACCAATCAAGGCAAGTATGCGCCGTGGCGCGAGTTTCATAAGAAAAATTATGGCGAGAAATTCGATTACATGGATTTCGCGCCGCGCTTCACCGCCGAACTTTACGACGCGGCGCAATGGGCCAAGCTCTTCAAACGCGCGGGGGTGAAATACGTCGTGCCTACGTCGAAACATCACGAGGGCTTTGCGCTCTGGCCCAGCGCCGAAGCCAGCCGTACGTGGGGACGTCCGTGGAATGCCGTCGAGACGGGGCCGAAACGCGACGTGTTGGGCGAACTCGCTACGGCCACGCGCGCCGAAGGGCTGAAATTCGGTTTCTATTATTCACTTTACGAATGGTACAACCCGCTTTGGAAAACCGACCGGGCGCGTTACGTGCGCGAACACATGACGCCGCAATTCAAAGACGTCGTCACGCGCTATCAACCCGCTATCATCTTCAGCGACGGCGAGTGGGATATGACTTCAAAAGAGTGGGGCAGCGAAGCGTTGCTCGCGTGGCTTTTCAACGAAACCGCCAACAAAGACGAAGTCGTCGTCAATGACCGTTGGGGCAAAGATTCGCGCCACAAACACGGCGGTTATTGGACGACGGAATACGCCGCCGGATTGAAAGACGGCGCGCATCCGTGGGAAGAAAGCCGCGGGATGGCTTTTTCTTACGGCGTCAATCGCGCCGAACGCATAGACGATTACAAAAGCGGACGCGAATTCATTTTCACGCTGATTGATCTGGTCAGTCGCGGCGGCAACTTATTGCTCGACATCGGCCCGAACGGCGACGGCACGATTCCGCCGATTATGGAACAGCGCCTGCTCGAAATCGGTGACTGGTTGAATGTCAACGGAGAAGCGATTTATGGCACCCGCACTGCCGGGCGTTCGGCGCAATGGAGCGACGGCAAACGCCCCGATCAGCAATACGGCGAATATATGGTGAAGTACAAACTGATGGATCAAATCGGCCAGCAACCCAAAGACGGCCCCAATGGCAGCATGGCCGTCAAGCAGGTGTTTTTCACGCAAAAGCCGGATGCGTTGTATGCAATCACCTCTGGCTGGCCGGGCAAGCAATTGGTGTTGCGCAATCTGAAAGCGCCTGCTAACGCTACGGTAACGATGCTCGGCATGCCGGGCGCGCTGAAAACGTCAGTCAATCAAGATACGCTCACGATCATCACGCCTGAGTTGGGACCGGATGAAGCGCCGAGTCGGCATGCATTTGTGTTCAAGATTGCGGGGGCAACCGCGCTGCCGGAAAAATAGATGTGGTACGGGCTGGCAGCCCATACCACATTTCCTGATGCGCCGGGCTATTTCATTACGATTTGCCCGGCTTCTTCCATTGCCAGTTCGACGGCTTTGAGCAACTCTTCGCGGCTGACTTGTGAACGGCGGAACTTCACTTCGACGGTAAAATCGCGCTGCGGCGAGTTGTAGCGAAACAAGAATGGTTGCTGCCGCGTTTGTTTTTTGCCACCGCGCACTTTGCGCGCTTCGTCGCGCGTCAGGCCTTGCATGGCAATGCGTTCGACGAAATGTTTCATGGTGTCTTTGTCGGGCTGGCGTACGACCTGTAACAGCAACGACTTTGAATTGATGTCGGCGCGGCGGCAATGTTCGCGGATGTCGTTGGG
This sequence comes from Acidobacteriota bacterium, assembly GCA_013140935.1. Classification (GTDB taxonomy): domain Bacteria; phylum Acidobacteriota; class Blastocatellia; order RBC074; family RBC074; genus JACPYM01. The sequence goes on along the minus strand of JABFSD010001123.1, from coordinate 2,440 downwards.
CAGATTAGCGATGGTCAGGGCTTCGGTAATCGTCGAGCGCGACTTGCCGATTTTGTGCGCGACCTCTTCGTGCGTATAGCCATACCGTTCAACCAGCACCTGCAAGCCGTCGGCTTCTTCAAAGGCGGTGAGGTCTTTGCGTTGCAGGTTTTCGATGAGCGCAATTTCAGCGACGGCGCGGTCGTCCACGTCCATCTCGATGCACGGCAGTTCGCGCAAGCCCACGGCTTTGGCGGCGCGAAAGCGACGTTCGCCCGAAATAATCATGAAGCGTCCGCCCACTTGCGAAGGCCGCACGAGAATCGGTTCGAGAATGCCTTTTTCCGCGACCGATGAAATCAGTTCGTCAAGGTCGCCGAACTCGACACGCGGTTGATGCGGATTGGGTTCGAGCCGGTCAATGTGAATCATCCGTCCGACGGGCGCGCCGGAACCGGAAGAAAGTTCTTCGACGTAATGGCGGTCGTGGCGCATTTTTAACGTAGCGGGCAAGCCTCTTTTAACTGACACGTTTTATCACCTCATCGCACAAACTGGCGTATTCAATCGCGCCACTCGAAGAGGGCGCAAAACTAAAAATGGATTCGCGGTAAGCCGGGCTTTCTTCCAACCGCACGCTCCGTGAAATCGTCGTATCAAAAACCTTATCACCGAAAACCTGTCCGATTTGATCGAAGATGTCTTTAGAAAGCGTGGTGCGGCGGTCGTGCAAAGTGACGACCACGCCGAGCAATTCGAGTTGCGGATTGGGACGCGCTTTGATGCGTTCGATGGTTTCGAGCAAATCGTCGGTGCCTTCGAGCGCGAAATAGGATGACTGAATCGGTACGATCACGTGCGTCGCGGCGACGAGCGCGTTCACCGTGATGATGCCCAGCGTCGGCGGCGAATCAATCACGACTACGTCGTAATTGCGCATCGCCGGATCAAGCCGGTCTTTCAGGCGAAAAGGCGCATCGAGTTCGCCTACGAGTTTGCCTTCGAGCTTGGCGAGATTGATGCGCGCGGGAATGAGATCGAGATTTTCGACTTTGGTGGATTTCACTACGTCGGCCACCGTGACGGAATGCTCGGTCAGCAGGTCGTAAAGCGAAAGCTCTACTTCCTGCAAGTCAACGTAGGAGATGGTGCTGTTGGCCTGGGGATCAAGGTCTACGAGCAAGACCCGTTTGCCTTTCTGCGCCATGCCAGCCGCCAGATTGATTGCCGTAGTCGTCTTACCGACGCCGCCCTTTTGGTTGGCGATGGCGATTTTTACGCCGCGCAACGAAACCTCCCTGCGCATTGTAGTCTTGCTTTCTGCTCGTTTGCTGCTCACATCTTTGCCCTGATTTGGCACCCTTGCTTGCACTTTGCCTAGACAAGGAGATGCGGGGGATCAGCCTTGAGAAAATAGCGTAGACAAATGCTTTAGTGATGATGGTGATGCGGAAAAAAGATTTGCTTCACGTTAGGTCGGGCATCGTAGTGGAGCCTGCCTGAAACTGTCAACGGGTGGCTTTTCGGTATTTCTAACTGAGCGCGATGGCTTTCAGGATGCCTAAAATCTTTTCCGCGCTCTGAATCGAATACTCAGTCCCATCCGCAAAGACCTGCTGCCCTTCCAGCTTGAGAAACAACCAAAGGCTTCCGGTTGTGACTGCCCCATAGAGCGCTGGCAAGGGGCGTCCTTTTCGTTCATTGAACCGCTGGGCGGCGATCATTTCCGCCACGCATGGCGGAATGCCAGCAATAAGATTTTCGTTTTTGGCTTCGACCAGCATCATTACGGGAGCCGTCAATGAAAGCTGCGTCCCCGATTTCGAGATAATGAAATCGCAGCGGCCTTTCAATCCATCGCTCGGATCAAGGTTGAATTCGATCCCAGAAAACAGGCTCACTTGATCTTTGAATTGAAATTTCAACTCAGCCAGTAACGGAGCGATGATCCACTCAGACCGAGCTTTTTCGGTGTTGATAGCGGTAGCTAATAATACATAGCGCGACATCAAACCGCGCAGCGAATCTGACAGTTCGGCAGGCGGCGCAGCGACAAAAGAGGAGTGTTTTCAACCACTTCAATCCCAAACTTCTCTTTCAGACTTTCGAGGGTGAGCTCACTGTAACTCATACCTTCCCCCTTCAATCTCGCTCACATCTTGTATTCACCGATGTCGCCCAGTTCTTCGGGCCATTCGACTTCTTCGTCTTCGAGGGCTTCGTTTTCTTCGGCCTCGGTCTGATTGCTGCGCGAAGCCAGGATGACTTCATCGCGCACGAAGATCGGACAATCGGCGCGCAAGGCCAACGCAATCGCATCGCTAGGACGCGCATCGAGCAAAACAGTTTTGTCGTCGAGTGCGACTTCGATTAGCGCGTAAAAGGTATTGTCGCGTAACTCGGTTACGATGATGCGGCTGATGATGCCGCCCATTTGCGCGACGATGTTACGCAACAAGTC
>JABFSD010001105.1 GCA_013140935.1 Acidobacteriota bacterium | reverse complement strand
GTTACGAATCCGGCTTTCGCGAAGGCCGCGAAGACCGGCGCGATTGGCGCTCTTTCAATTTCCGCACGAACCGCATTTACCGCGAAGCGATGCACGGTTACCGAGACGTTTTCGAAGACGAAGAAGATTACCGGCAAGCATTCCGGCAAGGCTTTGAAAACGGCTATCGCAACGGCTTCGGGCGCAGCGGTGGCGGATGGGGCAATGGTTGGGGCGGCGGACGTTGGGATGATTGCAATGTCTACGACCGTTATCGCAATCGTCGTCGTCGCTAACGCCTAACAAGTTCTTTACCAGATCGGCGCGCAATGGAGAGCAAGGGGGTATTTCGGAGCTTCGGATCGCCCGCAGTGTTCTGAAATCTTTCTCCAACGCGCGTCCGTAACTTCCACGCAACCACTCGCGGTTGCGCCGGAAAAAACGCCGTCCGACAGACGTAAAGGGGGCTGGAAGAATCGTTCTTTCGGTGTTCTGTCGGACGGCGTTTTGCTCTTGTAAAAAAGGCTGGCGGACAGTTTTCATTGTCCGCCAGCCTTTTAGTTTTTGAGCTTCAATTTGGAATTAGAAATCGTAGCGCAATGCGAATTGCATAATTCGCGCATTATTTCTAGTTCCCGTGAATCGCCCGAACGTTGGGCCAGCCGATGAACCTGTATAGCCAATCAGCCCAGCAGCCTGTCCCGTAAATACCGGCGTGTTAGTTACGTTAAATACGTCCCAGCGGAAAGTAGCTTTATGCTTTTCATCCCACGGCATACTGAACGATTTCGCCAAACCAGCATCAAGGTTGGCTGACCCCGGATAACGGATCGGGTTGCGCGCGCCCGTTTCTCCCGGATGCGGAGTCCGGAACGATTTCCAAACCTCATCCGGATTGGCAAATAGATTTGGGAGAGTGCAACCGTTGACACAGGCAGATGCCTTTGAGTTGAGGAAGGTGCCAGTCTGTAATTGCTTGGTTGGTACGTTAAAACTCCGAATCTGCCAGTTGGTTTGCCACCCCGTTTCGTCGGCATACCCAGCGTATGGTAACCCAGTGCTAGCGCGGAAAATCCCGTTCAGTTGCCAACCGCCAATAAAGGCATCAACCGCTTTGTTAATTCCGCTTCCAAAGCGTTTGCCTCTTCCAATCGGTAAATCCCAAATACCGTTAAAGTTGATTATGTGCCTTGTGTCAAAGTCTGACACGGCACGGTTGTCGTTGATGTTAAAGGAATTCAGAATAAAGGTGGAACCAAACAAGCCTCCCGTTTGTAGGCCCGAACCGGTATCTATTGACTTGGAAAACGTGTAGTTGAAATCCCACGTAACTCCCGACAATCGCTGACGAATCGAAAGAGTTGCCCCGTGATAATCTGAAGAACCGATGGTGCCGAAGGCCGACAACGCATCATATTGCCCCTGGAAGAAGTAACGGCTGTCGGTCTCCCCGTCGAGCAGTTGCATCATATACGTCCAGTCACCAGCAAGATTGGGTTGAGCATAATAGACAGCCTGTGTGTTCGTGCATGCGGTTCCTGACGCTCCACCTGTTCCGGCTGGGCAACCAAAAATCGCGCCCAGTGAGCCCGCTCTCCACATGTTTTCAAAAAACGCGACCGGCGCTACTGAGCTACCTGCGGCACCTGCTTGAAGCTGTTTGTCCAGCAAGGTAGCAGCCTGATTATAAGTAAGTCCCGATCTCGTATCTCGAATGTTACCTCTGAGCATCGCCACGTCACGGCCTGCCAACAAATTGCGTGCAACACGGCCTATGTAGGCTCCCTCAACCCAAATCTTGCCCGGAAGCCGCCGACCGTAGCTCAGATTCCAGCTATAGTTCGTTGGCGAAATCAGATTTTGGTCGAGTGAAGTTTCGATCTTGCCTAAGCCGGGACCTATAGATGGAGCCGTTTGCGGGAAAGTGAGGGCACCTGGCGTAACAATTCTAGGCAATGACCGAATAACCATACCTGGCCCCGTATAAAGCGGAGCCGGGTTGGTCGTCAGGTTGTAAGTATTTACGTTGATATTCGAGGAGGACGAAAATCCGAGCGTATTCGCGCCGTCCCAGTTCGTCGCAAGCTGTTGACCAAAATAATCGTTGGTCATAGCAAAACCTGCTCTGATAACGGAATCGGACTCTTTACCAAAGAGCTTGCCAAAGACCCCGCTATTGAATTTGGGTGACCAAGCTACCGATACGCGCGGTTGGAAGTTGTTTTTATCCAGCGGATACATACTGTCGAATCCGTTTACCTTGCCAGCCTTTCTCACCCTGATAATTTCACGGTAATTTTCCCCTCGGTTCATTGCCGCAATCGTATTCGCCAGATAAGTTGAAAGTTCAATCGTGGGAACCGTCTCGTAACCCTGCGTTTCAGTTACGGGCATACTCAGGCCGTATCTGAGTCCACCAGTCAAGGTCAAATTCGAGCGGAGTTTCCAGCTATCCTGAAGATAGAAGTCATACTCGTCAGTCTTGAATTCGCGCCTGATACCACTAGCGGCCGGAAGCAACGATCCCTGGGTGTCGAAATTGAAATTGGCCCCATAACCGCTCAGTCTGCCGAACAATGCGACCAGAGCACTCTGTGCGTTGACATCCCATGCCGAGGCGACAGTGCGCGTTTCTCCGGTACCCACTGTTTGGGTAGCAATGTACTGGTTAATCGCGGTTCTCGCGACGTTGCTCGCATAGGCACTGGGGTTGGTAATGCCGTTGTCAAACGAATTGGCAAAATTCACCCTCGTGTTTTTGATCAAGCGGATGTTCGTGCCGAACTGGAACGAGTGATTTGACTTGATCCAAGTAAAATCATCTGTGAAGTTTTGTGTTGGGTTCGTCCGGTTAAAACCACGGGCGAAAAATGACGGTTGGAAGATACGGCGGAATGAAATATTCGGATCGTTGGAATCGCCTTGATTACTAAACGCAAGGCGTGTCTGACCGTAACTTAACCGGTTCGTCAGGTTGCTTCCGATCAACCAAGTATATGTAGCAGCAAGTCCAAACGGATGGCTCCAGGTATTGGTTGCCGGAGTATCCGGGAAATACGGGGCTGCGCCCGTTAAGTCATTCTGATAGTTTCCGCGGATCGAAAGCAGATGTTTTTGGTTACCAGTTATCGTCCAGTCAAAACGCGCAGTATGGGCGTTTTGTTTGACAGGGGTAGGAGCATTAAACCGGAACCCGCCAGTATTGAGTCCGTCACCCTGTGTGCTGTCATTTACGGCGTATCTGGAAACGGCAGACCCAAACAAAGTGGGAACCAACGAATTCACGTCAACAACTGGAGCCCCGTTAATGAGGAAGGAGTTGATCTGGGGCGTGGTGATTGTCCATGTTCGAGGCGCACAGTTCGGCGCACAAGAATCAACAAACCGGATGTTGCCCGCCGCAAGGCTTGCAGTTGGCACCACTCTGGCAACCGATGATCCTTTTGCTTCACGCATTCCTTCGTAGTTATAAAAGAAAAACAACCGATCTTTGACAATGGGGCCACCAAGCCTGCCACCAAAAAGATTACGGATCAGCTTAGGACGAGTAACGCCTGTTGCGTTGTTGAACCAATCATTCGCGGTGGTAACGGTGTTGCGGTGATATTCGTATATTGCGCCATGAAATTCATTCGTTCCACCTCTGGTGATCAGCGATATTTGTGCACCTGACGAACGGCCTTTGCTCGCGTCAGCATTCGTCGTCGTGACGCGAAACTCTTCAACCGAATCAGGGTTAACACGCAAAACAGGTGAGAACGCTACGGTTTGAGTGAGATCGAGACCTGTCTGTTGATCATTAATATCAACACCATCAAGGGTGACATTAGCCTGATCCCTGCGTCCCCCGGCGACCGAGCCGTCAGGCGTAACTGCCGCCTGTAGACTCAAAAGATTGGCTACGTTGCGGCCCTCAAGCGGAAGCTGGATGATCTGTTGACCGACAAAGTTGTTGCCCAAACTCGCATCCTGCGTGTTGATGATGCTTTCAATCGCCGATGCAGTGACCGTGACGCTTTCGGTGACTTGACCCGCTTCCAGCGTAACAGCGACCGTCACACGGTTATCCACCAACGCTTGAATCTCAGTCAAAATGGTTTTCTTAAACCCCTTGGCTTCAACTTCTACAGTGTAAGCGCCAGTGGGAACGCTAGGGAACAGGAAGTTGCCGCTTGCATCTGCCGTCATTGTCCGACTGAAGCTTCTGGCTTCGCTCTTCAATGTCACGGTTGCGTTAGGAATCGCTGCCTGCGACGAATCGGTAATCGTGCCGCTGACCGTAGATGAGCCAGTTTGCGCCAGCGCAACAGACGCCAGCAGCAAAACGAGATTGATGCAAGCCAACAAGGCAGAAACTTTCTTGCCAGTTTTTTTCATAAGGTCCTCGCTCTGTGAGTGAAATTGGTTAGTTCCTAAAAAGGCTTCCCGTCGTGTCAAGCTGTTCTGTCAAACGTTGACAAGTGAATCCGAACGAAGCCGACTTCCTGTAAAGCCTGTGAAAAAGGTACTCAAGTTTAATGGTTACGATTTCGTATCAAACCGTTTATTGGCCGATGCTCGTTGCAATACGTCACCGAATGACGATGACGTATCCAGAACATACTTAGGACTTACGCAAGAGCCATCTTTACCGATGGCGATTTGAGCTGCTGAATCATGTAATCATCCAGCAAGCCGTGTTTGAGTTGATAAACCGTCGTGCCTGCGGCTGTCGCGAGTTCTTTGAGGCG
>JABFSD010000096.1 GCA_013140935.1 Acidobacteriota bacterium | reverse complement strand
TCACGACCGCCTCTGAACCTTGCTCATAAACAGCGATGATCTCTTCGCGCTTTACCATAGACGCTTTTTACACCCAACTCTCTTGTTTGTCTGCTTGATTGTTTGCAGACCGGCCTGAGCAGTTACAGATTTTTTGCGAAATAGCGCCGCCTTTCGGGCTGTGTTAGATTCCCGCGCGGTTTCACTTTCATCTCACATAAAGAGGCAGTGTTGATGGCTACTCCTTCATCACACGAAGTCACCCAACTGTTGCACGCCTGGAGCGATGGCAACGCAGCGGCGCTCGCTGAATTAGCGCCGCTCGTGGAAAAAGAGTTGCGCCGTCTGGCGCGGCGTTCGCTGGCCCGCGACCAAGCCGCGCAATCGCTCGCGCCTTCCGACCTGGTCAACGAAGCCTACGTGCGTTTGATTGATTGGAAGACCGCGCGCTGGGAAAACCGCGCGCACTTTTTCGGCGTGGCGGCGCAACTCATGCGCCGCATTCTCGTTGATCACGCGCGCCATCGGCAGGCTGAAAAACATGGCGGCGACATCTTTCGCATTTCCCTCAGTGGCGCTGAAAACGAAAGCGCAGGCAATGATCCTGCCTTGCTCGCGCTCGACGATGCGCTCACGGCGCTGGCCGCGTTCGATCAACGCAAATGCACCATCGTCGAACTGAAATTTTTTGCCGGACTCAACGAAAACGAAATTGCCGAAGTGATGAAACTCGCGTTGCGCACCGTGCAGCGCGAATGGAATTTTGCGCGCGCCTGGCTTTACCACGAACTCAATCAAACCTAGCAGTACACTCCAAGAAAGAAGCCCTATGAACCTTCTCAACCCATTCCCCTTACGGCGAAGTTTGTTTCTACTCGCGTTGTCACTCACCTTCGGTTGGCCTGATGTGGCGAAATCGCATCTTGCTCAATCGGCAGTGACGCGGGTTTCCGTACTCACCCAACACAACGACAACGACCGTACGGGTTGGAACCCTTACGAGACGCAACTCACTCCGCAATCCATCAGTGGCCGCAATCAATTCGGCAAGCTGTTCGATTTGCCGGTGGACGGTTTCGTTTACGCGCAGCCGCTGGTGGTTTCAGACCTGTTGGTCGCCGGAAAAAAACGCAACGTCGTCGTCGTCGTCACCGAACACAACAGCGTTTATTTATTCGATGCCGACAGCGGCGCGCGCTTGTGGCAGCGCAATTTCGGGCCGTCGGTTCCGATTCCGAATCCATCGTGGAATCAGCCTCCTTATATCTTTCAGGATTTGACCAACGAAGTCGGCATCACCAGCACGCCCGTGATTGATCGCGCAACGCAAACGCTTTATTTCGCGCATATGACCTGGGACGCGCACGACGGGCCGCAGGGCAAGCACTGGTTGCGCGCCATAGACCTGATGACCCAGCAGGATAAATTCGGCTCGCCGGTGCGCATCGAGGGTACGGTCAAATTGCGGGGCCATCACCTGCCGACGATGGGGCGTCATGGCGTACCCGATACGCTGGATTTCGTGCCCAACGATCACTTGCAACGCGCGGCCTTGTTGCTGAGTCAGGGGCGCGTCTTCGTCGCTTATGCCGGCCACGGCGATAAGTCACCTTTTCAAGGATGGGTATTTGCTTATGACGCGCAGCGGCTCAGCGCCCAGCCGCCGTTGGTGTGGGGCAGCACGGCGTGCAGTTCGATCACCACGGCGCCGTTTCACTCAGGCGGCATCTGGCAAGGCGGGATGGGCCTGACGGCTGACGCGCAAGGCGGCGTTTATCTGATGACGGGCAATGGCAAGTTCCACGAGACGCTGGAATGTTATGGCGACAGCGTCGTCAAACTGGCTGTGAACGACAGCGAGTTGAAGGTGGCTGATTATTTCACCCCTTGCAATCAGGCCCTGCTCGACCCGATGGATATTGATCTGGGCGCTTCGGGCGTGATGCATTTGCCCGGCACTGAGTTGATCTTGGGCGGCGGCAAACAGGGACGGCTTTATTTGCTCGACCAAAATCGCATGGGCAAATTCGGCGGTAACAACTCTCAGTTCGACTGTCCGAATGCGAATGTGCGGCAGGAATTTCAGGTCGGTTGCGACATCAGCCCGGCGGCGTCGGACGCGCCGCGCACGCCGTGCAATCCGCCGCCGAAACCGGACGGCATGCAATCGCATCACATTCACAACTCGCCCATTTATTGGCGTAGCGCGCAACGCGGCCCAGTCGTGTATGTCTGGGCGGAAAACGATGTCTTGCGCGCGCTGCCTTTCGATGAAAAACAAGGCAAGTTCGTCAGCGCCAAGACTAACGCCGACGGCCAGCGTCAGCCTCTCACGGTGAGCGGATGCAAATCGGCGACCGACAATCCGATGGAAGCCTGGACGACGGGACAGGCCAAGGCGCCTGGCTCGGTGGCATTGGCGTCGGGGCAAATCGCTCAGTTGCATACGGGGATGACGGGCGGAATGCTTTCGCTTTCTTCCAATCAAGATAAGGACGGCATTCTCTGGGCGACGACGGCGGCCAACAATGACGCCAATCAACACAATGTGCCCGGCATCTTGCGCGCTTATGACGCCAACGATTTGCAGCACGAATTATGGAACAGTTATCAAATTCGCGCGCGCGACGATCTCGGCAATTACGCCAAATTTACGCCGCCGACCGTCGCCAATGGCAAAGTCTACGTCGCTACGTTTTCCCAGCGGGTGAGTGTTTATGGCTTGCACCCGGCCCAGGCGAACTTGCAGGCGGTCAACTTACTCAAAGACGACAGCTTCGAAAACGGCGAGCAACATTGGACGGGCAAATTTCAGGTCAATAACGCTTTTCCTTATCATGGCACCCAGCAAGGCGTGCTGTGCCCAAACCTGACGGAAGATGCCATGGTGGCGCAAACGCTGACGGCGCAGGCAGCGGCGCGCTATACGCTGACGGCTTATTGTGCGACGAACATTTTGCCGGGCAATCTGCTGCCGGGGCGGTTAGGGCCGAGTCCGTACCGCTATCTGACCCTGGGCGTCAGCGTGAACAGTCGCGTCGTCGCACGGCAACTAAAAATTGCGACGTTTGCGGGTTATCAGAAATACACGCTGCGTTTTGCCGCACCGAAAGGCGCTCAGATCAAAGTGTGGTATTACGCGCCGCGCGTGCGCCCCGTGCCGAATTTCGTCACGGTCGGAAAATCTCAACCCACGCCTTACGCGATTATTGATAACATCTCGCTCGCGCCCGATTTCAAATAGCCGCTTAGGATTTGTTTGAAAATAACCTGATGATTTTGGCCCCTCGTTTAGAGTACCGCCTTTAGGCGGAATCGGAGGCTTTAGCCGACTTACAAGTCGGCTAAAGCCTCCGATTCCGCCTAAAGGCGGTACTCTAAACGATGCGTCTGACTAACTTATTTAGGCACTTGAGGAAGGAATTGATGACGCCAGAACACTGGCAACACATTGAACGGCTTTATCACGACGCGCTCGAACAGCCCGAGCCGCAACGCGCGGCGTGGCTGGAGGAGGCTTGCGCGGGCGACGTGAGTTTGCGCGGTCAGGTCGAAGTGTTGCTCGCCGCCAACGACGAAGCGAGCGGCTTTCTCGGCGTGCCCGTGTTGGCGCATCAATCAAATCCTCCGGCTGCGCCCAACGTCTCGACCTTGCGCGCCAACGAACGCGTCTCGCATTACCGCATTCTCAGCAAGTTGGGCGTGGGCGGCATGGGCGAAGTTTATTTGGCTTACGATGAAACGCTCGAACGTCAGGTCGCATTGAAAGTGTTGCCCCAACAATTCACGCGCGAACCTGAGCGCTTGCAACGCTTCATCCGCGAAGGCAAAGCCGCCTCGGCGCTCAATCATCCGAACATCATCACCATTCACGAAATCGGCAAGACGCCGACCGCGACCGGCGAAGCGCATTTCATCGTGACCGAATTCGTCGCGGGCAAAACGTTGCGCCAACATTTGCGCAAAGGGAAGCTGCCTCACGAGCGGGCGCTCGATTGCGCCAAACAAATCGCCAGCGCCCTGGCCGCCGCGCACGCCGCTGGCATCGTTCATCGCGACATCAAACCTGAAAACGTGATGGTTCGCCCGGACGGATTGGTCAAGGTGCTGGATTTCGGCCTCGCCAAGCTCACCGAAAAACCGCGCCCTGCCGTTGCCGTAGACACCGAAGCCGACACGATGATGCGCCACAGCACGGGCGAAGGCGTAGTGATGGGTACGACGTTGTATATGTCGCCCGAACAGGCACGCGGCCTTGAGGTAGACGCGCGCAGCGATCTTTTCAGCCTGGGCAGTGTGCTTTATGAATTACTCACCGGGCGTGCGCCTTTCAAAGGCGCGACCATGAGCGACATTCTCGTAGGCATCCTCGACCGTGAACCTGCGCCGCTCGTGCAACACGACCCGACGGCTCCGCGCGAATTGCAGAACGTTATCAACAAAGCTTTACGCAAAGACCGTGACCAGCGTTATCAATCGGCGCGGGAACTGCTCAGCGATTTGAAGCCATTACAACTGCGCATGGAAAGCCAATCGCATTGGCTCGAAGATCAACCGACAGCAACGGGGCAAGCGGCAGAAACGGAATCAGGCAAACGTGCGACTGCGACGGTGTCGCACGAAGTCCTGTCTTCTGCCCTGATTGTGGCCGAACTCAAACGCCACAAGGGCGGCCTCGCTGTTACGCTGGCGATGATCGTATTGGTGTTGGCGGGTTTGTTTTATGGGACGTAT
>JABFSD010000301.1 GCA_013140935.1 Acidobacteriota bacterium | reverse complement strand
ATCAATCCCTACCTTTTCAGTTCATCCAGTTCATCCAGTTCATCCAGTTCATCCTGTGAATCCTGTCTAATTCCGTTTTCGCTTTCCGAAAATGAATAGACCCTGGCAACTTCCGCCGCCGCTACTGCCTGTGCTAGGCTGCCGCCCGTAATTCCATCCTTTCAACAAGCGAGGCAATAAAACGGGATGACCACTGTCTATTTCTGGACGATCGTCGCTTACATGGTCGTGCTGGTCGGCGTAGGCGCGTGGCGCGGCAGGTCAGTCGAGAATCAGGAAGATTTCTCGGTCGCCGGACGCACGCTCTCTACCTTCGTACTGTTCGGCACGATGCTGGCGACGTGGATCGGTACGGGTTCGATTTTCGGCAACGCAGGCAAAACTTATGAATCGGGTGTCGCCGCGTGGATGCTGCCGCTCGGCGGTCTGGCGGGCATCGTCGCGCTGTCTTTCCTCGCGGCCAAAGCCCGTCGCAGCGAAGCGATTACGGTGCAGGATATTTTAGAGACGCGCTACAACGCGGCGGCGCGCATCCTGGGCGTGATTACGTTGGTGCTGACGGCGGTCACGATTGTTTCTTATCAATATCGCGCGGCGGCTTCGGTGATTGATCTCGCCTTGCCCAACACTTTCGATTTCAAGACGGCGGTCATCATCGTAGCGGTGTTCATCATCATTTATACCGCGCTGGCCGGAATGTTCTCAGTCGCTTACACCGATCTGGTGATGGGCATCACGATGATCATCGGCATCCTCGTCACCTTCCCGATCTTGTGGAATAAAGCCGGAGGTTACGCGGGTCTCGCGGCCAGGTTGCCCGCCGATCACATGCAATTCACCGGCGAATTTAGCTGGATTCAAATTCTCGGCTTCCTTTTGCCGCCGGGCTTGCTGGTGTTGGGCGACGCGAATATGTACCAACGTTTTTTCTCCGCGCGCAACGAAGGGATGGCGCGACGGGCTACGATCTGGTTGCTGGTCGGCGTGGCCTATATGGAATTGATGATTATTGCCACCGCGTGGGTCGCCTCGGCGCTCGAATGGCAAGGCGGCGCGCTTCAGCGTCCCAGCCGCGTGATCGCTTACGTCGCGCGCGATCATCTGCCCATCGTGTTGGGAGCCTTACTGATGACGACGATTATGTCAGTCATCGTTTCGACGGCGATTTCATATTTGCTCGTGCCGGCGACGGCGCTGGTACGCGACATCTATCAACGCTTTATCAATCCGCAAGCCAGCGAAAAACAACTCGTCAGGTTGTTGCGCATCCTGGTCGTCGTGCTGGGCGTGATTGCTTATGTCATTTCGACCTATTCTGAAAAGTTTCTCGAAGTCGCGCTACGGGCTTATACGATTTACGGCACGGGCGTGACGCCTTCGCTGGTAGCGGCCTTGACGTGGCGACGTGCGACAGCGGCGGGCGCGTTGAGTTCGATCATCAGCGGCGTACTGGTCACACTGATTTGGGAATTCGGCGGCTACGGCGAACGCACGGGCGTTGATCCGGTCATTCCCGCTATTGCCGCCTCGGTGTTGGCGCTTATCGTAGTTTCGCTATTGACTCCGCCGCCGCGCCGCGAACAAATCGAACCCTTCTTCAGCGCAAAATAAAGTACAACCACCTGAAAAGGTTGCTGTACTTCTTGCAAAAACGAAAGGCCGAATGTCATCACGATCACGCAACGACATTCGGCCTTTTGAGCTTGAACGAAGTGAAACCCGTTAGGGCTTCTTCGCTTCGGGTTTGGGCGCAGCCACCGGGAAAGCGCCGGGCGCGGCTCCTGGCGGAGCGGGCGCTGCCGCAGCAGGAGCGGGCGCAGCGTCAGTACGGACGATCTTGCCGCCGGCGGCTTCCCACGCACTCATTCCGCCTAACAGAGCGCCTGCGTTTTCGTAACCGGCTTTTTGCAACAATAGCGCCGCACGGGCGCTGGTATGTTCAGACGGTCAGGTACAGTAGGCAATGATGCGTTTGCCTTTGGGAATGTTCTTGAAGTCGCTCTTTTCTAAATCAGCCAATTGAATATCAATGGCGCCTTCGATGTGCGCGGCCTTCCAGGCATCGGTGCCGCGAACGTCAATGATGAGGCCTTTGCCGCTGGCGACTTGTTCTTTGGCTTCTTCGACGCGCACGCGCGGCATCGAGTCTTCGGCGTTTTGCGCAGGCGCGGCAGCCGGTGGGTTAGGCTCCCCTGAAACTGTAGCCACCGCAGGCGTCGCCGTAGTCGTGGTCGCCGTTCCCGCCGTCGTAGACTGGCACGCCAAGCCGGCTCCGGCCACCAGAGCCAACAGCGCGCCATGTGCGAGCAGGTATTTTTTATTCATAACGATTCCGTCTTCCTTGTAGGTTGGATTGCGTGCGCTCTTTCTCAGGAATGTTAAGAAGAGCGAAAGCGGGCGCAGTTTACACAAAGCGGCTGGTGACGACAAACAATTGTGCTACGCGATTTGAAATTATTCCGACGATGCCCACTATGCCAAAGTTGAATGACACGAAACCTTCCTTGCTGCGCGCGCTCTCGCTGACCGACGCCACCGCCCTGGTAGTAGGCACGGTCATCGGCAGCGGCATCTTCCTGAAAACTACCGTGATGGCGCAACAATTGAACAGCCCTGCGCTGGTCTTGCTGGCATGGCTCGCCGCCGGCTTGCTGTCATTGGCCGGAGCCTTGTCGTATGCCGAACTCGGCGCGATGTTTCCGCAAGCGGGCGGCGAGTTTGTCTACCTGCGCAAGGCTTATGGCGACGCGCCCGCGTTTCTTTTCGGCTGGACGCAATTCGCCGTCGTCTCAGCGGGCGGCATCGCCGGCATCAGCGCAGGCTTTGCGATTTTTCTCTCGGCGTTGATTCCGCTGGGCGGCCCGTGGATCGAACGAACCTTTCACCTGTTAGGACAAGACGTACATTGGCAATTCGGCCTGACGCAAATCGTAGCCGTCGCCGCCATCGCGCTTTTCGCCGCTATCAATTGCCTCGGCATCGTCGTAGGCAGCCGCATACAAACCCTGCTGACCGCCGCCAAGATCATCGGCATCGCCGTCATCGTCTTCGGCGTATTCTTTTTCTCACGCACCGCCGACTGGTCGCATCTGCAATCCGCCGCTGGTGCATCATCAAGCGGCAGCCTGTCAGCTTTCGGTGCAGCGATGATGGCGGCGCTGTGGGCTTACAACGGATGGTACATGCTGCCTGTCATCGCAGGCGAAGTCATCGAACCGCAGCGCAACGTACCGCGCGGCTTGATCGCGGGTACGCTCATCCTCTTGCTGATTTATCTCTCAGCGAATCTCGCTTATTTTTACGCGCTGCCGTTAAGTGAAATCATCACGTCCAACTCAACCACCTATCGTGACGCGCTGCCCGTAGCCGCCAAAGCTGCGCAAACCTTTCTCGGCCCGACCGGCACAACGTTCATCTCGCTCGCTTTTGTGATCTCCACACTCGGCGCGTTGAACGGCGGCATCCTGTCGCTCGCGCGTATTCCATACGCCATGGCGCGCGACGGTTTGTTTTTTCAGTCATTGGGTGACGTGCATCCAACCAGCCGCGCGCCTATCAAAGCCATCCTCGCGCAAAGCGCCTGGGCCAGCGTATTGGCGCTGTCAGGCTCGTTCGATCAAATCACGACCTGCGCGATTTTTGCGATGTGGTTGTTTTTCGGCGTAACGGTGAGTGCCGTCTTCACGCTGCGCCACAAGCAGCCTGATATTGCCAGACCGTATAAAACGCTGGGCTATCCCTTCGTACCGTTGCTGTTTATCGCGGTGGCTGCGTGGCTGGTGGTGAATACGATTGTGACCAGTCCGGTTGAGTCAGGCGTAGGGCTGATACTGATTGCGTTGGGCTTGCCGATTTACTTTTATTTCAAGCGGAATAAGATGTGAGCAAGCTGAAAAGGGAGACGAAAAGGCAGGATGTTTCAACCGGTGTTAAATGAAATGCGGCGGCGCGTTCGCCTGGATCGGCTGACGATTCCTATTCATGCCCGGGAAGCGATGTTCGATGACGGACTCATCACCGACGATATTGCCAGCGCCATCCTGTGCGGCAAGATCGTTGAGCGCCAATGGGATGTTAAGTGGAACGAATGGAAATACATCATCGAAGGGCAGGCGCTGGATGGACGCTGGTTAGAGGTCGTAGCAAAATTAGGCTTCAACGATGACACCTTGATGATTACGGTTTATCAGTTGGATTAACTCTTATGAAACGAAAACGACGCTCGAAAAACCCGGTCAGCACTTGTTCTTTTTGTGGACAAAATACTGCTGGATTAGTGAGCAAAAATCATACGTTCGGCAAAGGAAACAATATGTTGGTGTTCGAGAGCATTCCCACGTTTGTTTGCAGCAATTGTGACAGCGTCTATATCACCGCCGCTGTTTCGCGGGCGATGGATGAAGTGCTGGCCGCCCCTGAACAATACACCGAACGCCGTGCCGTTTCCGTCGCCAAGCTCGCAGCCTGAAGCATTCATCTATCTGTGGCCAACAGGAATTATTTCGCAGCCGCACCCGCCTTCTCTTTTGCCACCAGCGTCACGCCCAACGAAATATCGGTCTTGATCGTTTCGCCCTTGAGTGTCTTCAAAGCATTCTCAACCGCCGTAGCGCCCATCTCCGCCGGTGATTGCGCAATGGTCGCCGCCATCGTCGAGTTTACATCTCCGACAACAACAACCAGTTCAGGCCTCTGATCGTTCAGGACCTTCTCATACG
>JABFSD010000804.1 GCA_013140935.1 Acidobacteriota bacterium | reverse complement strand
CCCACCCTGCTATCACCACCATTTGCACCGATCTCGAAATGAATGCGTTGGCGTTTGAGCCGAGAAGCTACGACTTGATTGTGAAGACGTGTTACTTGCAGCGCGACTTGTTCGCTGCGTTGAAAGAGGCAGTGCGCATCAACGGCTTATTCGTGGCCGTGATTGCGATGATGGATGACGACCCGCAAGTGCAGTCGATGAATCCGGCCTTTTGTTTAGCGCCCGGCGAACTGGCGCATTACTTTGACGACTGGGAATTGATTCACTCGCAAGCAGGGAAGTCGCCTGATCAACCGCCACGCCGCGCTTTGGCTGAAATTATCGCGCGGCGTTTGCGTTGAACCTTAGCGCGTCGCCGTCACGCACGCCCATCCCTCGCCGTGTTTGAGTTCGACTTCCTGAAATCCTACCCAACGCACCAGTCCCGCGACTTCCTGCGCTTCTTCAAACGTGAAACCGCCCTCGCGTCGTCGTCGCGTTTTGAGCGGAATGCCTATTGCCAGCCTTCCGCCGGTTTGCAGTACGCGTTGCACTTCATTCAAACAATATTCAGCCGTTTGCCACGTTGCGTAATCGGTGGCGACCAGTACCTTACTAAAACGCGCGAACTCATACGGCAGTGCTTCCGGTTCGGCTTGATCCAACTCCAACCGCCCGGCCTTGATGCTGAATTGATGGCGGCGCGCGGCTTGGGTGACGAGTTGCGTCGAACGCTCTACGCCGATGACGTGTCCGCGCGGCGTTTGCGCGAGCAACCAACCCAGCGTATCGCCTGCGCCGAAGCCAATCTCTAAAATCAGATCGTCCGCTTGCCAATTGAGTTGCGCGGCTATGGATTGACGAAACTCGCCTTCGTCCTGATGTTTTTCAGCGGTTTGCCAACGTGCCCAATTGAAAGGCGGAACGACCGCCGGATTCGCAGCTTCAGCACAATTGCAAAGTGCCAGCGCGCGTAACGCGGCGTAAGTGAAAGGGCAAAAGGTTTGCATGGGGATTTTTTCCTTTCTCAATAAAACGCGTTCGTAGTTCCGCCTTCAGGCGGTTGCTTCGGATCGCGCGAGTCAACCGCCTGAAGGCGGAACTACGAACGCGCTTAGACCAGTGATTAGCGTAACTGTTTGAGCAAGCGTCGCCATTGCTCGCTCTCAAATTCGGCGCGCAGTTTGCGCAACGTGCGCGCGGCGGCGCGTAATTCATTATCCGAAACCTGCATCGGCATTTGCGTGTGCAGCCGGGCTTCGCGGCGTTCCATCGCGGCGACGGCACGTTGTCCTTGCGCGGTCAGTTGCACGAACGGCGAACGTTTGTGTCCGGGGTTGTCAAAAAATTCGACCAGCCCTTCTTCGGCCAATTCGTTAATCAGCGTTTGCGTATGCTGGCGCGTCACGTTGCGCGCGCGGCTGATTTGCGGAACGGTCTGGGCTTCGCTCTCGTTGAGCAGCCGCAACAGGCTGCGCTTGCCGCCCGACATTTCGCCTTGCTGATGCACCTCCTGTGCGACGACTTTCATCCGAAAGAAGAGCAGCGCGTTTTCGTTGATTAACTGGTTGAACGCCGATTGCTGCGCGGCGTCCTGTTCGTGCGCCTGCGCGGCTTTCGGTTTTAAGACTTTCTTCGATGACGGCATACGCAAGGTTGAGCGATGGAGTTGCAAAATGTTTCTTGTTCGGCAGGCAACTTGTCACAATGACAATCAAGTTGTCAATTTGAAAACCCGGCTGTCAAATTGATTGGATGGAACAGACAGAAGGTTACTGTCGCTCGAAAATCAATCGTGAAGATTCGGTGCGATCCGGCCATTCTTTGACGCGCACGACTTTGAGCAGCTTGCCGCCTTCGAGCAGTTCCCAATATTCAATGGTCACCAGTTTGGCGTCTGCGGTTTTCTCACCCTTTTCGTCGAGCAGCAGCGTTTCGATGACGGAGCGCAATTCCAGTCGCCCTTCTTTCACCAGCCAGCGCGAAGTGAGTTTGGCCTTGCCCGCTACGGGACGCGCTACATGCATCTCGTGCGGCGTGTGGTCGAGCCGGTATTGCAAGGGCTGCGAAGGCTGATCGTGTCCGTTGAGCCGCAGCTTTTGTTCGACCCTCAACTGCTTTTCGTCCTGCGTGACGACCAGCGAGACTTCGGTCTTGGCGAATACGGGCGAAGGGCTTTCGCTCATCGCGTGATTGATCTTCCACGTACCGGCAAAGTTGGGAGTTGGTTGAGACTTGCGGCTGATAACGGTCTGGATTTCTGACGTTGATGATTGTCCTAACCGTTGTGCGCCATTACTTTCACCGCTCCCATAACTCCTATTGCTCCCATAACTCCTATTGCTCCCATAACTCCCATTGCCTCCACAAACACCGAATATCACGCCGACCAACAAACACCGCCTCAACACAACCTGCAAGCCCTCTTTGTTATTTGTCCACATAAAATTTCCTCTTTCCTCTTTCATAGGACTTAGGCAAAGGTGGCGTGGACTGTTAGTCCGCGCCACAAGAGTTGGCAACAACTCACGACATAGAGTTCGCCAGGCGACGCGGACTGGCAGTCCACGCCACCTTTGCGTAAGTCCTATTTCACTCTCACCGTCACGCGATTCGCTTCCACGCCATTCACTAAAACCACAACTTCGACATTGCGTTCGCCGCGCCCTGCCAGACTGGCAGGGAATTCGATGTTGAGTTGATCGAGTCCCGCGAAACCGCCTTGCGCGCCCGCATAAAGCACGTTGGCCGTTTGGCCTTCGATGGTGACGCGGACGGTTTCGGCTACGCCATTGGCGTCGTTGGGATGTTCCGTGGCGGCGCGTCGCAAGCCCGTACCGAATAGCAATAAGAAGTTCGGGCGTCCACCGACGGTGATGTCGAACGGCGCAGTCTGAAACGTAATCGCATCTGCCGTAGCCAATGCCACCGCTGCTCCTTGCCCCGTGGCATCATTCGTGAATAAGGCAGGCACCATCGGTACGATCTCTACCGACCCCAATGAATAAGTATCTTGCGCCGTGCGTACGACGATTTGCGCCGTTCCCAATGCGGCTGAAGGCGGCATCAGGAAATTGATTTGCCCCGGCGAGACGAAAAACAACGGTGCAGCCAAACCATTCACTGTCACACTCGTACCGCTCAACGTCGTAGGCAACGGCGTCATTTGCGCGGTTGCCGTTTGCGTTGCCAGTTCCGCACCGAAGATCGAGCCGATTTGTTCGGGCGCAATGACGCCGCTGCGATAGCTGGCGGCGTTGACCGCAGCGAGCGGCGCGGCGTTTTTGACGCGCAACGTCACGGCGCGCGCATCGCTCAACTGCCCGTCGTTTAACGTAAACGTAATCGTCGCGTCCCGATTGGCATCGGCGGCAGTGGGCGTCCAGCGCAGCCGTCCGGTGACAGAGCCGTCACGATTCGCCGTCGTTTCAAAGCTTGCGCCGTTGGGCAGGCTTTGCGCCGTTAAACTCAGATTTTGGGTCAGCCCGTAATCATACCCATTCACCGTCAAGTTCATTTCAGCACCGACGAAAGCCAGATTGGTGGCGGGCACGACCAATAACGGCGGCTGATTCGGATTCGACAACGCCAGGTCGTTGAGCGGCAGGCGTTCGAGCGTCGTCACATTGTTCGCGCCGTTGAATCCCGCCACGGCGAACAAGAATCCGTTGGCACTCGCGCCCGCCGTGAGTGAACGCACTGCCGCTAGATTGAACGAGCCATCCAATGGCAGCCAGCGATTGGCTGCCAGATCAAACGCTTCGGTCATAGCGAAAGGCGTGCTGTTGTTGGCATTCTCGCCGCCCGCGACCAGCCAGAAAGCGCGTCCGTCAGCCGTGCGCGCCAAGCCGTTTAACGCATAGCGACGCGGCGCGCTCATACTCGCCAGCGTCGTCCAGCGTTGCGCGGTGAAATCAAGAACTTCGGCGCTCGCCAATCCGCCTGCATCGTTCAGGCCGCCTGCGACATAAAGCTGCCCGCTGATGAGCGCGCTTTCGTGTCCCCGGCGTGGCACTGACATCGGCGGCAATTCGTCCCAGCGATCGGTTTGAATCGTGTAGCGATAGACCTTGCGCGACACATCACCTGAAGCGAATTCGACTCCGCCGACTTGATAGAGCGCGCCCCGCGCTTCGTCGGCGACGAGCGAGTAAAGATATAAATCAGCCGGTGGCGCGGCAGCGGTCGTCCATGAATTGGCCGCTACGTCATAAACAAAAAGTTTTTGTTCCTGTGTGACCTGCACGTTGATGCCGCCCGCGAGATAGATTTTGCCATTGAGATAAGCGGCATCGGCGGCATTCAAACCTACGGGCATAGGCGCGAGGGTTTCCGGTGAAGCGGCATTCGGATTCACTTTCTGCGCCAACGCAATCGTGCCCGTACTCGCAGTGCCCGTGCGTCCGCCGAAGATGAAAAGGTTTTGTCCATCGCTGGTGACGGCGGGGCGTTGCACGGCTTGTAACACGTTGCCCGCGCTCGACCAGCGCCGCGCGAGCGTGAAGACGTTGCTCGAAAAGGCTTCGCTTTCCGCGCCTTCATCGTCCACCGCGATGACGCGCAAGCGATACTCTGTGCCAGTGGCGAGTCCGGCAGAGATGACCCAGTTGAACGATTGCGCGTTGCCGGGCAGTTCGGTGTTGAGATCGTTGATCTTGCGACTCGCAGCGCCGATGCCCAAATGCAATTCGACGCGATGACGCGCGACGGCGCGGTTGTCTTGCGAACGCCAACGCGCTGTGAC
>JABFSD010000107.1 GCA_013140935.1 Acidobacteriota bacterium | reverse complement strand
AGCCCCGGCTGGTCTGACGGCCTGTTGGCAAAGATTACGGGCGGCAAAGAAAACACGTCGGTGCGCGGCGGTTACGGCATCTATCACGGACGCATTTTCCAATCGGTGTTTTCGCAAACCGGCGCGGGCATTCGCTTCAATCCGCCCAATGCCGTGTTGCTCTCTTTCACCAACTCGAACACGTTAGGTGATCCGACGAACGGCTTTGTGTTCACGCCCGGCGCTCCGCCGACCGCACGCTATTCGATTGTCAAAGCCGACCCGAATCTTGAAATGCCTTATACGCAACAATGGAATATGACCATCGAGCGCAAGCTGCCTTTCAAGTCGGCGTTTCGTGCGACCTATTCGGGCAATCGCGGCATCGCGCTGTTGCGCTTCCTGTCTGACAATTTGCCGCTTTCGCCGCTGGCCGGCACCGTCACCGTTGCAAATCATCCGAACAACGCACCGGCGGTTTTGTATGCCGCCGCGAATCGTCCGACGGGCGACCCGCGCGCGGTTGACGTACGCGGACAAACGTTGAGAGTTGCGGCTGACCCAGTATGTGCAGGCACTGGACTGGTTGGTATTCCTACCACCACGACCTGCCCGGTAGCCGTGCCGATTGGCCCCAACGAAATCAGCTTGCGTCTGCCGCGCACCAACGAACGCCGTCCTGACGGACAGTTCAACACCAACACGTTGATCAGCAATAACGTGTGGAGCTATTACCACGGGTTACAACTTGAGTGGAATAAGAACACTTCGCACGGCTGGTTCATGCAAGCGTCTTACACGTTGAGCAAAGCGATTGATACGACTTCGGAAGCGACGTTCGTCGGCGCAGGCGATTCCAACGCGAACGGCCCTGACGTACGCGCGGCACGCGCCCCTTCGCGTTTTCATACGCCGCATCGGCTAACGCTTTTCACCAGCTATGAATTGCCGTGGCTCAAACGCCGCAAAGATTTTCTCGGTCAGGCTTTCGGCGGCTGGAAGACTTCGGTCGTGATGAAAATGGTCGCGGGCACCCCGTTCACGATTTCCAACACGACCGGCCTCGGCGATTTGAACTTCGATGGCTTTACTGATTCGCGTCCGGTCTTGCTCGATACATCGCTGTTAGGCCGCACCTTCAACAACCCGAACACGGCGCTCGACCAGATTCCGCGCGCATCGTTTCGCGTCGCCACGGTGAGCGATTACGGCTGCTGCGTGTTGGGACGTAACACGTTTTATATTGACGGTACGCGCAACTTCGACCTGAGCTTGTTCAAAACGTTCAAGCTGCCGTTCAACGAGCAGCGCCACAGCCTCGTCGTACGCGCCGATATGTTCAATGCGTTTAACCACGTTCAATACGGCTTTCCGAGCTTAGACCTGGCGGCTGCCAACTTCGGACGCATCACGGGCACGGCAAACAGTTACCAGCCGCGCAACGTGCAGTTCTCAATGCGTTACGTGTTTTAAGTAGAGACGTTCTTCAATTCATTAGCCGTGCCGTCAGAGTGGCGTTCACTTTGACGGCACGGCTTTCTTGTTGGCGTCGCACGGGCTGCGCTATGCTGCGCCGCAAAGGAGTTTACGCTTTATGTCCGCCCAACCCGCTTTCGCACGAGAGATCGAAGACGATTCGCTGCCGGAGGAAACCGATCCGGTCATATTGAATTTTGCGCCGATCTTGCGGCGGCTGCGAGACAAAGACCTCCTGCGCTTTTGTGAAGCGAACGAATGTAAACGTTTGGAATTATCCAAAGACGGTGAGTTGGTCGTGATGCCGCTCGGCGGTGGCAACACGAGCCGCCGCAGTGCCAAATTGAATGGGCTATTTGGGAATTGGGCCGAAGCAGATGGAACCGGCGAGGGCTTCGGGGCTTTCACCGGATTCAGATTGCCTAACGGCGCATTGCGCGGCCCTTATCTCGCCTGGATGAAAAAAGATCGTTGGGCTGCGTTAAGCGAAGCAGAACAGGAAGGCTTCGCTCCCCTTTGCCCGGACTTTGTCGTCGAATTACGTTCATACAGCGACCCGTTAAAACCGCTGCAAGCCAAGCTGGAGGAATACCTCGAAAACGGCGCGCAACTCGGCTGGCTGATTGATCCATATAAACGCAAAGTTTACGTCTATCGTCCCGGCTTGCTGATGCAAAAGCTCGACGAACCTGAAACGATCAGCGGCGATCCGGTTTTGCCCGGCTTTGTCTTGCCGGTTGCGCAACTTTACCAGTAAAACTCTGCGGAACCGCCGCGACACTGCAACGTGCAAGGGTTCGCAAACATTCCCCTCATCGTTCCTTTTGGGCCCTTCACGCTTTATCACCTATGTCACACATCAAAAAAATCATTCCTTTGCTTTTATTCTTTTGCCTGCCCGTCTTCGCTCAAAAGACCAAGTCACCGGCTGAAATTTTGCGCGAACAAGGCCAGGCTGTCGTCATCGTCGAAGCCCTCGACGCGCGCGGACTCGTCGCCGGACAAGGCAGCGGATTCATCGCTACGCCCGACGGCGCGGTCGTTACGAACCTGCACGTCATTCAAGGCGCGGCGCAAGCCCGCGTGAAATTGCCCAACGGCGATGTATACAAAACCGATGCGCTCGTAGATTTCGACGACACCAAAGACTTAGCCGTACTCAAACTCAAAGGCTTTAAGTTACCGGCGGTGACGCTGGGCGATTCCGACAAGACCGAGATCGGCGAAAACATCGTCGTCATCAGCAGTCCCGAAGGGTTGACGAATTCCCTTTCGACCGGCGTCATCAGCGGTGTGCGGCGTACGGACAGCATGCGCATCTTTCAAATCACCGCGCCTATCAGCGAAGGTTCGAGCGGCGGCGCGTTGTTTGACGGCAACGGCAACGTCGTCGCCATCGTGACTTACGTCTTGCGCGCCGGGCAGAACATCAACTTCGCCGTACCGATTAACTATGTGCGCGGAATGATCGGCGAAACGGCGACGAAAGATTTCTCGCAATTGCCGCCGCGCCCGAACGCCGTTGCGCAAACCCAACCGGCGCCGCAAGTCGCTACGGAAGGCACGACGAATCCGCAACTCAGCACGGTAGTGCGCGCGCGGTTGGGGAAGACGCCCAACCAACCGCTTTACGATCAACCGGGAGCGGGGCTTACGTTTTTCTATCGTCTGGTCGAAGGCATTGGTGTGATGCGCGATTTTGAATTGGCTGAACTCTTCCGCTCTGCCGCGATTGAAAAAACCGGCGAGACCGCTGTGACCGAAGACTTCGGCCTGAATCACTTAACTTCCAACATCGGCCTGGCGCTTGCGCTCAACAAAAGCGACCGCATCCTTGCCAGCGTCGAATTGCTCGTGAACTGGTCGCTCGATGACGTGCGACGCACGTTCGGCGACAAATACAAACGGCGCAAAGTTGCGGGCAAAGACGTACTCGAATTCAAACCGCAAAAAGAAGAGGACAAGAAAGCCGTCACGAAGATCGTGGCTACGCTGGATGCCAGCGGCAACATTCGCTCGGTGAAGTTTACCAAGGGCAAGTAAGCGGTAACTGATTGTCAGTTGTCGGGTGTCGGGTTTAGCGATGAGCCTTCTTCTTCCTGTGAAGAAGAAGGCTCAAACCCTTTAATCAGCCACTGACAACTCAATACCTGCAACTGGTAATAGGGCCTTTGCAAACCCCTAAGACGGTGTGGCAACCGTGGCACAACCTCGCCAAGGTTGTGCTGTTTCCCATTGCGTCTATTGGGGAAGCCGCGCAACCTTGGCGAGGTTGCGCCACGGTTGCCACACTGTCTGAACTCTCCGAATGCATCTTTTGCCGAAAGTTAGCGACTTTGCAAAAGCCCGGCAGCCGATTTGAGCCGCAGCCTCACTTCGACAATAATCCCGAAACGATACGCCGACACCACACGTCTTTTCGGCGTATAGATCACTTTTCGTGGGGATTCAAAACAATGACACAAATCAGTAGACGAGATTTCACGCGCACGGCTGTGGCGGCGGGCGCATCAACCGCTTTGAGCCGTTCACGCATTTTGGGCGCAAACGGACGCGTTCGCATGGGCATCATCGGCAGCGGTGATCGTGGGCAAGCCGTTTGGAAACTCTTTTTGCAACAAGCCGACACGCAAGCCGTCGCCGTGTGCGACGTTTATGACCTAAGCCGCAATCAAGGCGCACAACTGGCAAACGTCAATGGCGGTTCGGTCAAGACGATGGGCGATTATCGTCAGATGCTCGACATGAAAGACATAGACGCGGTGCTGATCGGTACGCCCGATCATTGGCATGCGTTGCCGACGATTCAAGCCTGTGAAGCGGGCAAAGACGTGTATTGCGAAAAGCCGCTCTCGCTCTTCGTCCGCGAAGGCCGCGCGATGGTCAACGCCGCGCGCAAACACAACCGCGTCGTACAAACCGGCAGCCAGCAACGTTCCGCGCCGCATTATCAGGAAGCCGTGCAATTCATGCAGGAAGGCAAGCTCGGCGCAGTCAATAAAATCACGGTCGGCTATACGCGCAACGCCAACCCCGGCTTCAAGCCCGTCGAAGGGCTGACCAAAGAACAACCCGCCGGACTGGATTGGGACATGTGGCTCGGCCCCGCGCCCAAAGTGCCTTACGACCCATTTCGCTTTATGTATAACTTCCGCTGGTTTTGGGATTACAGCGGCGGCCAGATGACCAATTGGGGCGCGCATAATCTCGACATCGCGCGCTGGTTTCTCAAAGCGCAAGGCCCGCGCGCTGTCGCGGCTTTCGGCGGACGCTACGCGATCAAAGAC
>JABFSD010000437.1 GCA_013140935.1 Acidobacteriota bacterium | reverse complement strand
CTAATGTATGAAACAGGTTGCGATTCTAGGTTCGACTGGTTCGATTGGCTGCAATACGTTGCGTGTCATTGATGCGCTCGCGGGCAGCTTCGGTGTCTCCGCCTTAGGCGCAGGCGGCAATGTCGAATTGTTGGCGCAACAAATTGAAAAGTATCGTCCCCGCGTAGCTTCAGTCGCCGATGAAGCCGCTGCCGACAAGTTGCGTTTTGCGTTAAAGCAACGCTCCGTTCCTGCGCCGCACATCGGCATCGGCGTAAACGGCTTGAGCGAAGTCGCCACTTGCGCCAACACCGACATCGTCGTCGGCGCAGTCGTTGGGGCTTTGGGTTTGCTGCCTGTTTATCGCGCCCTCGAACTCGGTCGTCGCGTAGCGCTCGCCAACAAAGAAACCCTCGTCATCGCGGGCGAATTGATGACGCGCGCGGCAGAAAAGTCCGGCGCTGAGTTGCTGCCCGTAGACAGCGAACATAACGCGTTGCATCAATGCTTGCGCGGCGAGCAACGCAAAGAAGTAAAACGTTTGATTCTGACCGCTTCAGGTGGGCCATTTCGGGAAGCCAGCAAAGCCGAGATCGAAAGCGCGACACGGGCGCAGGCGTTGAAACACCCTACGTGGCAGATGGGCGCGAAGATCACGATTGATTCCGCCACGATGATGAATAAAGGCTTGGAAGTCATCGAAGCGCGCTGGCTCTTTCACGCTTCGGCGGATGAGATAGACATCGTCGTGCATCCGCAATCCGTAGTTCATTCGATGATCGAACTGGTTGACGGTTCGTTGATCGCGCAACTGGGCGTGACCGATATGCGGCATGCGATTCAATACGCGCTGACTTATCCGGCGCGCCATCCGGCTGATTTGCCTGCGCTCGATTTGACGACGTTGAGCAAGCTCGAATTTTTCGCGCCCGATCCCGAACGCTTCCCATGCATCAAGTTGGCTTACCAAGCCTTGCGCGCCGGAGGCACGATGCCCGCTGTGTTGAACGCCGCCAACGAAATCGCCGTCGCGGCTTTTCTTGCTGACCAGATCAAATTCGGCGACATCGCGCGCTTGATCGGCGCGGCTTGCACAGAACATACGCCGCAAGCTGCCGACAGTCTCGACACTGTATTACGAGCCGATCAATGGGCGCGCGAATGGGTTGCCAACGCAATCACTGCGAACGCCCAAGCCGCCAGTGCCACCTGAAGTTACGCGCGAAAAGAAGTCTGCAACATTGCGTAATCCTTTGCCGTGGCCTCCACTCCAAGCTGTCGAAATCTCCCAATGAAACATCGCTGGCAAGCAATAAAATCAAGGGAGCGACGTGTGTCTAGCCCAAGTTTGACTCCCCCTTGGGTGTCCCCTAGACTGCCTCGCGGGTCGAGAAAGATTGAATCCATTGAACCACCAAGCACCTTCGTTCGTTGCGTAACTGCCACTATTTAGAAGGCCGCTTGAAAGCAAATATAAGCCGCGCCCTCCGTGAACAAAGGGGCCGGCACAAAAGGAGAATGCAGTGATTATCATCCTCTTCGTGAGTGTCTTGTGCGTGATGGTCGTCATACACGAGTTCGGACATTTCATCGTCGCCAAAATGCTCGGCATCCCCGCCGAAGTTTTTTCCGTGGGTTTCGGCCCGCGCCTGCTCGGATTCAAGTGGGGCGACACTGACTTTCGCCTGAGCGCGATTCCGTTGGGCGGTTACGTGCGCTTCAAGGGCGAGAATATGGAAATGTTGCAGGGCGCGAGTGAGGCTTCGCCCGATGAATTCCTCGCTCATCCCGGCTGGAAGCGTTTGCTTGTCGCACTGGCCGGCCCCGTCTTTAACATTGCCACTGCCCTGTTGATTCCTGCCGCCGCCATCCTGATTGGTTACGAAGACGACATTCTCAATTCACAACAGGTCGTGCTGGGCGACGTGCGCGCCGGTTCGCCCGCTGAAAAAGCCGGGTTGCTGAAAGGCGACCGCATCATCAGTTATCAAAACAAACAAAACCCTACGTGGCAGGATTTGCTGGACGAAACCTTTGTCCGTTATGACGAAGCCATTCCGCTGACGGTCGAACGCAACGACCAGCGCCTTGATTTGAGTCTCACGCCGCGCGCCGAACAAATCGGCAATGAAAAATTCGGACGCGCCGACCTCGAACCGCCCGTTGACCACTTACGCATAGATCAAGTTATTTCCAACACACCTGCCGACAAAGCGGGCTTGCAGGTGGGCGATAAGATCGTGGCACTCAACAGCACCGCGATTTATTCTTCCACGCAATTGATGCGCACCGCACAACTCGGACAGGAAATGTCCATCACGGTCGAACGCAACCACCAACGTTTAGACTTGCGGGCGACACCGGCCAAAAACGAACAATCCGGGCTTTATCAAGTCGGCTTGCGTTTCTCGGCCCCGCAACGAACGGTGCTTATCAAGACCACTTCGCTGGCGCAAGCCCTGCGCTTCGGCTGGGATTTCAACATGCGCATCCTGCGTATGTCGGGCGTCATCTTCCAACAAATGTTCAGCGGCAAACGTTCGGTGCGCGACGTGCTGGGCGGCCCGGTGCGCATCGCCAAAGAAACGTCGTCGGCCTATGAATCCGGCGGCTTGGCGCAGGTCGTCCGTCTGACGGGCTTGCTTAGTTTGAATCTGGGCATCTTCAACCTCTTGCCGATTCCCGTGCTGGACGGCGGCATGATCCTGCTCATCATCGTCGAGTGGCTGATGGGTCTGGTCGGCCTTACGCTCACGATGAATATGCGCGAACGCTTCCAGCAAGTCGGCTTGGTGCTGGTGATGTTGCTGATGGGCTTCGTGCTGATTAACGATGTGCTGCCGCGTTAAGCCACAAGATTTCGGCTGGTTTCTTAAAGGCGAGTGATTGAGCGAACTCAATCACTCGCCTTTTCTTTGCCTATGTGGCACAGGCTAAAGCCTGCGCCACGTCTGTTGACCGCATGAAATCTTACGTTTAGAGTGCCGCGCATTCCGCTGTAGTAACTTTTCCACCTTTGCAAGCAAGCACCCAAACTCAGACTGCCGAACGCGCACGTCTGCCGTGAGGGTTTGCCGATTGCTATCACCGCCAGTAATGACTTTGGAGGAATTTCTCAATGTCACTTTTTGCGACCAAGTCCATAGACAAAATCATCGCCGAAGCAGGCGAATCGGGCGAACACACGCTGAAAAAAACCTTGAGCGCCACGGCGCTCACGTTGCTCGGCATCGGAGCGATTATCGGCACGGGCATTTTCGTGTTGACCGGCCAGGCGGCCGGCAAACACGCGGGGCCATCGGTGGTGGTTTCGATGATTATCGCTGGCATCGTCAGCCTGTTTGCCGCGCTCTGCTATTCAGAGTTCGCTTCCGCCGTGCCGATTTCCGGTTCGGCTTACGCTTATGGCTACGCGACGCTGGGCGAGTTTATCGCTTGGATCATCGGGTGGGATTTGATTTTGGAATACGCTTTTGGCGCAGCGACGGTGGCCGTCGGCTGGTCGGGCAATGTCATCAAATTGCTGGGCGCGCTCGGCATTCCTTTCCCGGTCAGTCTGAGTGCCGCACCCGGGACAAAATTTATCGCGTTCACCAGCGAGATGATGCAGAAGGTGGATGGGCAGAAAGTCGGCGATACCATTTTGCATCCATCGCTGGGTTATAACGTGGTCACCGACGAATTGCTCAAGGCGATGGGCCAGGTAGGAATCGCGCCCCAAATTGAAACGGCCCTTTTCAATTTGCCGGCCTTTCTGATTTCGATTGCCGTCACCTTGCTGCTCGTCAAAGGCATTCAGGAATCGGCCAATTTCAACTCGCTGGTAGTCGTCGTCAAAATTTTCATCGTCCTCTTGTTCATCGTAGCTGGCATCGGATTCGTCAATATGTCGAATATCGGCATCGGTTGCGCAGCGGGCAGCGCCGGTTGCGCTCCGTTTATTCCGCCCAACACGGGCACGTTCGGTGAATTCGGCATCAGCGGTATTTTTACCGGAGCTGCCGTGATTTTCTTTGCTTACATCGGTTTCGACGCGGTTTCGACAGCGGCCCAGGAAGCGAAAAATCCGCAGCGCGATATGCCGCGCGGCATCGTTGGTTCGCTCCTGATTTGCACGGTTCTCTATATTTTGGTTTCCGGCATTATGGTCGGGCTGATTTCTTATACTCAACTCAAAGGCGAAACGGCACCGATCGCCGCTGCGATGAACGCCGCCGCCAATCAGGCCGCTGAGGGAACCTTTCTTAAGACCTTGCTCAAGTCGTTCACTTACATCGTGCTCGGCGGTACGGTGTTAGGACTGAGTTCGACCATGATCGTAATGATGATGGGACAGCCGCGCGTTTTTTACTCCATGGCGAAAGACGGCCTGCTGCCGGAATGGGCTGCGAAAATACATCCCAAATATCGCACGCCTTACATCACGACGCTGCTCACCGGCGCGATCGTAGCCGTAATGGCAGCCCTCGTACCGATCAGCATGCTGGGCGAACTCGTGAGCATCGGTACGCTCTTCGCGTTCGTGATCGTCGCCATCGGCATCCTCGTCCTGCGCAAGACCCGTCCTGACTTGCCGCGTCCTTTCAAAGTACCGGCAGTCTGGCTCGTAGCTCCGCTCTCGGCGATTACGAGTTTGTTGTTGATGGCGAGTCTGCCGTTAGACACCTGGATTCGCTTGATCGTATGGATGGCTATCGGGCTGGTGATTTACTTCCTTTATGGTGCGCGCCACAGCCACTTGCGACACGGCAAATAAGGTTGTGCG
>JABFSD010001143.1 GCA_013140935.1 Acidobacteriota bacterium | reverse complement strand
AATGTATACGAACCACGTCAGCAGCCTTTACCTGATGAATGCCGACGGCAGCGGCAAGCGCGTGTTGGCCGATAATCTCGATAGTTCGCCGCAAAACCTGAACTGGTGGTCGAACAGTCAAACGCTCTTTTTCACCGTTGAATCAAAAGGCAAAGTCGAGCTTGGCTGGGTCACGCTGACCGAAGGCAAAGTGAACAAGGCTGCGACCGGACAACATTTTTCCGCTTTGTCATTGGCGACGAAATCAGGACAGATGGCGGCGATTACGAGTTCGTTGACTGAGCCGCCGACGCTCGTGACCTTCAACCCGAATGCGCGGCAAGGCGATCTGCTCAAGACGACCAAGCTGATTGATGTGAACACCGACATCGTCGCCAACGTCAAACTCGGCGCGGCAGAAGAGCTTTGGTATACGTCAAAAGACGGACTCAAAGTGCAAGGCTGGCTCATCAAACCCGCGAATTATGAGGCCGGGAAGAAATATCCGATGGTGCTGTGGATTCACGGCGGCCCGTGGTCAATGTATTCCACCGCGTGGAACTGGGCCTTTCAGAATTTCGCGGCGCAAGGTTACGCCGTGTTGTTCACCAATCCCCGCGGCTCGACTGGTTACGGACAGGAGTTCGTGAACGGCATTCAGTATTCGTATCCCGGCAAAGATTACGACGACCTGATGGCGGGTGTGGATGCTGCGCTGGCGAAAGGTTTCATTGACGACAAGAACCTATTCGTTTGCGGCGGCAGCGGTGGCGGCGTCTTGACCGCGTGGATCGTAGGCCACACCGACCGTTTTGCCGCAGCGGTTTCAATGCGTCCGGTCATCAACTGGCATTCCTTCGTCGGCACGACGGACGGCGCAAGCTGGTACTACCAGTTTCAAAAACGTCCGTGGGAAGACGCGCAGGAATTCTTCGTGCGTTCGCCGCTGACTTATGTGGCGAATGTCAAAACGCCTACGATGGTGATGACGGGCGAAGCCGATTTGCGTACGCCGATGGGGCAGAGCGAGGAGTATTACCGCGCGTTGAAGATGCTCAAGAAAGAAACGCTGTTGGTGAGAATGCCCGACGAGTTCCACGGCTGGCGGCGGCCTTCGCATCAGATCGCGCAACAGCTTTACCTTCAGGCTTGGTTTGAGAAATTTATGAGGAAAGAGCAAGCTGCGAAATAAGCAAAGCTGAAATAGAAAAAGCGGCAAGCCCCATCAGGCTTGCCGCTTTTTTGCGGCACAAGATGCCATCTTGTGCCACAGCCAATCACTTCTTGTAAGTCACGCGATAGACGAAGCCTTTGTTGTCATCCGAAACGAACAACTCACCATTCGCTCCGGTGACGATGCCCGCCGGACGCCCCAGCACCTGACCGTTTTGCACGAAGCCGGTCACGAAATCTTCCAATGCGACGGGCTTGCCGTTTTGGAATACGACACGGGCTACGCGACCGGGAATGCGTTCTTTTTTGTAATTGCCGCCCGAGCCGTGCAGCACCAATAACAACGCGCCGCGATAAGGCGCGGGAAAAGCCTTGCCCGTATAAAACCGCATATCAATCGGCGACGAGTGCGGCGGAATCTCGAACGCGGGCGGCGTAGCTTCGCTGGCTTTGAGGGAGCCTTTCGCGTCAGTCAGTCCGGTGTTCGGCTGGTTGTTGCCGAAGTAGTAAGGAAAGCCGTAATGCTTGCCGTCTTCGACGCGATTGATTTCGTCGGGCGGATTGTCGTCGCCGAGTCCGTCCTGTCCCATATCGTTGGCCCACAGCGCGCCTTTCGCATCGAAATCGAAACCAATCGCATTGCGCAAACCTTTGGCGTAGGTGCGTCCGCCCGTGCCGTCTTCGTTGAAAACCATGATCGTGGTATGTCGCGGGTCAGGTTCCTCGCAAATGTTGCACGACGAGCCGATGGATACATAAAACTTGCCCCGCTTGTCGAAGCCGATGGTACGCGTTTTATGCGCCGTCGTCGGAGTCGCCGCCGGCAGATCAATGAATTTTTCCGGCGTGCCTTCGACTTTGCCGTTGGCGTATTTCACGCGCACGACCGACGGATTCGTAGCGATATACAAATAGCCTTTGCGAAACGTCATGTGATGCGGGCGCGTCAGGCCCGCGACGAGTACGTCAACGCTGTCAGCCTTGCCGTCTTTGTCTTTATCGGGCAGGGCTACGACATCGCCTTTGTTTTGGCGCGCGACGAGCAAAATGCCGTCGGGCGCGACGGCCATCAAGCGTCCGCTGGTGACATCAGACGCGAATACGTTGGCGGTGAATCCGGCAGGGACTTTCAAGTCCGCCGGTTTGGCAGGCGCGGCAGGTGCGGAAGACGCAGGCGGCGTTTGTGCGAAGACAGCCACGCTCAACGCGCAGAGATACAAAGCGAACCGGAAGCAAAATGCGGTCACGGGAAAAACTCCTTTGTTGAAGGTTGGAAAGTGATGTTGAACGGCGGGCAGCCTAACAGCGAATGGCGGAAGACTCAATCAAGACAAATAGAACTCATAGGACAAATGGGACTGATAGGTCGTTACGTTGATCGTCCTATCAGTCCCATTTGTCCTATGAGTCATGTCAGTCAATTTAACCCGGCAATTCTCTCGCCTCGCACACCACACGGAATCCCACGAGCGGGTCGCGTTGATCGGGTTGGTGGTTGCTGCGGGTGGCGCTACGGCAATAGTTGGGCAGGCTATAACGCGAGCCGCCGCGCAAGACGCGCGAAGTCCCTTTGGTCGGGCCGTTCGGATTGGCCTGCGGGCTTTGCAGGTAATACATCTGATCGTACCAATCGAGGCACCATTCCCAGACGTTGCCATGCATATCGCACAAGCCCCAGGCATTGGGTTTCTTTTCGCCGACCGGATGCGTGTGATTGCCGGAGTTGGTCAAATTCCAGCCGTACTGGTTCAGCATCTCTTCGTCATCGCCGAAGGTATACAGCGAGGTCGAGCTGGCGCGACAGGCATATTCCCACTCGGCTTCGGTGGGCAAACGATAGATGCGTCCAGTGGCAATCGTAAGGCGGCGACAGAATTCGACGGCATCATCCCACGTGACGGTTTCAGCCGGGTGCGAATCTTCGAGATAGCTGCTCGGATTGGTGCGCATCACCGCGCGATATTGTTTCTGCGTCACCGGATAACGCCCCATGTAAAACGGCGAAATGGCGAGCTTGTGTTGCGGGAATTCATCGGCGTAACCACGCTTTTCGGGGGAACCCATCAGAAATTCGCCGCCGGGAATCGCGTGCATTTCGAGCCGAACGCCGAAGCCAATGACTTCGGTGAACGAGCGCAAGCCGGAAGTCGCCGGTGTAGCGATCAGGATGGGACTGTGGTCAGGCTCGGCACTGGGCGCGAGATATTCTTCTGATTTCTCTTTGCGCTGATTGACGATGATGGGACGCGGTTTGTCGAGTTGTTCTGCCGCTTGCCGCGCACGTCGCAAAGAATCGCTGTCAAAGGAACGAACCGCTGGCGGGCTGGGCGGAATTGGCGTAGCGACACGGCGTTCGGCCACTGGCTGTGCGGGAACCACGGGCGTCTCTTTCACCACGTGAGGAGCAACAGGCGCAGGAACCTTTACGACGGGCACAGGAGGCGTGGCGACCGCTTTATGTCCGTTACCGTTGCCATTGCCATTGCCGTTTGCAGCGGGTTTGCCTTCGTCCAGATGTTCGATGACGACAATGCTGGTGGGGCGGATGTCTTGTGCAACAGGCTTTGCTGCCGATTGCGGTTGAATCGCCTCTTCCTCTTTTGCCGTGTCTTGATTGCCTGCTTCAGCGGCGGGTTGAACTTTCGGGTTGTTTTCTTCCGTTGCTACCGAGGGCTGTGCGATTGGCGCAGCTTTTTTCTCAGGCGTAACCTTGCTTTCGGGAGGCGGCGTTACGTTTTGCTCACTAGCTTTCTCAACCGCTTTCTCAATGGCGGGGCGAGGTGCCCCATTCTTAGGCGCGCCTTCTACAAAGGGCTTGGGCGCTCCCGTTCTGACCGGGGCAAAAGCCATCACAAACTGTTTTTCAGCGACAGGTTTGCCGTTGTTGGGCGGAGCCGAAACGGTCTCACCTTTTATGATTGGCGCATCTTCGCCAGTCTGTGTTTCTTGTACGACCGCAAGGGGTCTTACCCCCTTGTTAGCCACGACGATGGAAGGCACAGGAGTCACAACTGCAGGCACTACAGGCACAGATGTCTTGGCTTTCTTCTCAGACGACTGACTCTTGACCGGCGTTGGTGTCGGTTTCACCGCTGCTGGCGCAGGCTGCGTAGCGGGCTTCACACTGGGAGTGGAAATTTCTGCGGCTTTTTGTGAAGCACCGTTTTGGCCGCTCAACATGCTGGCGCGCGCGCGGC
The DNA here is from genome assembly GCA_013140935.1 of Acidobacteriota bacterium. Classification (GTDB taxonomy): domain Bacteria; phylum Acidobacteriota; class Blastocatellia; order RBC074; family RBC074; genus JACPYM01. The sequence continues at coordinate 402 of JABFSD010001143.1, read as the reverse complement.
GTACCATCTCGCGCATCACTGCCGCTGTTTGCGGACGTTCGTTTTGATTGAGCGAACAGGCTTTTTGCAGCGCCTCGGAAACCAGCGACGGAATGCCGACATTGATTTCATGCACAGAGCGCAACGGGTCGGGTTGGGCGCTCAAGGTTTCGATGGCGCGCGAAACGGCGTCGGGCGGCATCTGTCCGCTCAACAGACAGTGCATCGTGACGGCCAGCGAATAAATATCGCTGCGGGCGTCGGTGCCGCTGCCGCGCATTTGTTCGAGCGGCGCGTAATTCGGCGTATAACCCTGAATGCTCACGCCCATCGTCATGCCGCCGACCGAGCCTTTCGCCAGACCGAAATCCAGCAGGATGACTTGTCCGTTGGGCATCAGTTTCAGGTTTTGCGGTTTGATGT
>JABFSD010001038.1 GCA_013140935.1 Acidobacteriota bacterium | reverse complement strand
CTTGCACGCGGCGGAAAAAGAACTAGCTGTTGACGTCGCCAATTCGTTGCAAGCGCAGCAACCCGCGCCGCGCGACGATGTGAACTTTCAAAACGCGGCGCAACTCGCGGCTTATTACGACGCGCTCGTTACGTTGCAGGATGATCTTTCGCCTGAAGCCTTGCGCACCGTAATCGCGCAACTCGAAACGTTGCGTCAGGCTGCTCCGCAAGCTGCTCCTTTGCTGGTCACGCTGGCCGAAGCACAATTGCGTTTGGCGAAAGACACCAATGACGAACGGCTCTTTCGCGCGGCGCAACAACTCACTGAACAGGCGCTGCAACTTGACGCGGGCGACCTCGATGCACGACTAGCGCGCGGACGTTTGCGCTTGCTGCTCGGTGATGCCGCCGCCGCCGAAAGCGATTTGCAGGAAGTCTTGCGCCAACGCCCCAGCGACATCGAAGCCGCGCAACAACTAGGCGAAGCCTATTTCGAGCAAGGCAAATGGGAACCAGCCGAACAGGCTTTCCAATCGGTCACGCATTATTGGCCGGGTTATTGGCGCGGCTATAACGATTTGGGCGCTTTCTATTTTGATCGCGGAAAACTCGACGCCGCATTGGAAAACTGGCAGCGCGTCACGGCGTTGCATCCGACGAGTGCGAACGGTTACGTCAACGTAGGAACGGCTTACGTGCAAATGGGCAAGTTTGCGGAAGCCGTCGCGGCTTACGAGCAAGCCTTGCGCAACACGTTCGAGGGACAGACCGCTGCGCTTGAGGCTTACATTGGGTTAAGTGCTGCGCACTATTACGCGAAGGCTTATGAACGAGCGGCGCGCGTATGCGCTGATGGCTTGGCGGCTTATCCGAACAATCCGACGTTGCATGGCAATCAGGGCGATGCGCTGCGTTATTTGACTGACAAAGAAGACGTGGCGATAGCGGCTTATACCAAAGCGATCAACCTGCTTGGACGCACGCCGCAAACGGCGGAAGGCTGGACGACGCTGGCGGAGTATTACGCCAAGCGCAGCAAGCTATCCGAAGCGACGAATAATGCAGACCGCGTGACGGCGCAGCGTTATTTGCAACGCGCTATGCGCAGCGCGGACGCAAACACGTTGGAAGTGCAGCAACGCGCTTTGCTCACGGCGTATTTGTTGGGCGATGCTTCAGCGGCCTTCGATCATCTGAAAGCCGCCTTGCAACTCGGACTCGATCCGGCGACGCTGAATGCCGAGCCTGATCTTGATTCAATGCGGCTCGATCCGCGTTATGCACTTTTGATTCGACAGCGGTAAAACAGATTACCAACCTGTGTTACCCACAATGATGAGGAGCTTGTTTTATGGAAATGGTAGTGACGGTGACGCTGTTGAAAGATTCCGATGGGCAGTATTCGTTGAATCTCAACAAGCCGACGGTAACGGTGTCGCCGCTTTATGAAGACGGCGGCGATATCGATACGGTCAACGTGCGCTGGCTGTTGCGCGAAGACGAAGCCAATCCGAATTTTCCCAACAACGCCAAACAACTCACGGTGACGTTTAACACCTTGCCTACGCCGTTTACGTTGACGAGCGATGCGACACTGCCCAGCACGGAAGTTTACGTGGCGGGTGCATTCAGTCCCGGCGTCGTGACGGCTGACGTGCAAGACGCGGCGGTGGATGCGGACGCCAATGCCATCAGCTTGTACAAATACACGATTCAGGTAGACACCCACGACGGCAAGCAGATCGTACTCGACCCGCACGTCCGTGTGCGCCGCAGCCACGTGACGCGCCGCGACATTTTCAGCCGCTAAATCAGGAGCAACCGGAATGGCAAAGAACAAAAAAACAACCGAATCTTTTGACGCCCCCGTTGATTTGCCCGTTGATGTGAATGAAGAGGCTTCGCTGGCGATGGTGAAGCCTGAATTGATTCACTTTTTTCTTTACGACGTGAAGCCGTTGCCGTCCGCGCAAGTCGTGGAAGTCAAAGTCGCGCGCGCGCCGGGCAAACCGCCGGAACTGAAAGTGAAACATCCCAGCTTGTTGAGAGAAGGCGAACAGCTTTTTTGGACCAGCCCCGACGCGCGGCTTGAGCTTCGTTTCAGTCCGGCGCTGGCTCCGTTCTCAAACGCCGTGTTTCAAGTGCCGCGCGGCGCGAAAGTTTATTCAGGTGTGGCGAATGGCAAGTTCGGACCGAAACAAGTCGTGCGTTATAAGCTGTTGGCGACGACGACGGATGGCATCCTGCTCGATCAGACGATTGAATTTACGGTGCTGCATCCGAAAGTAGAGGGCAAGCCCAAAGCAGCGCCTGCCAAAGCAAAAAGCTACCGCCGCAAATAGCCCTGCGACGGTAGCTCTTTTCTTGTCTCAGCTTGCTATTGCGTCACCGAATCGTAAATCAAAACTCGATCCCACAGATGCGCGCACTCGATGCGAAAGGCGTCGTGAATCGGGTCAACTTGATAGGCTTCCTGTTCGCCGTCGCCTTCAAACACGACGGTGAGCGCGCATGAGTATGAACGATCAATGATCGGGCGATCAGTCGCGGCAGGCGTACCGATGAAACAATGCTTGACCGATTTGATCTCGCCTAGCGAACGCACACCTGCCCAGAACTGCTTTTGGTCAGCCTCGCTGAGATTGGGTTTCAGCCAGAAATAAACTGCGTGAACGAACATAAAATGAAATTGCTCCTATTTTGCTTTTTGTCTTGCGGGATTAATTTGCTCGAACAGATAAAGCCCTGATTTGCCGGGCGCGACAATATCCAAATCGCCGTCACCATCTACATCAATCACCGGCAATTGCATGCCGCCCCCGACCTTACCGCCGAAATCAATTACGTGTTTCGTATAAGTCGCGTCGGCGTTGAGACGATACCAATACAGGCCGAGCGGCTCATAAGCGCCGGGGTCAATGTCGTGCGCGAGATAGCGTTTGCCGGTTACGAGATCACGCTTGCCGTCGCCGTCCAGATCAACGTTGGTCATCGCGTGGGCTTGTGACCAACTGTCGTCAATCGCGTGTTTCACCCAATTGTTGCCTTTGTTTTCGAGCCAGAACACACCGAAATCATGTCCGTGGCCGGTGACGATGTCGTTCTTGCCGTCGCCGTTGATGTCTTGCGCGTACATGTGTCCGCACTGGCGCGGCACTTTGGCAGAGGCGGGAAATTCATTCCACATCCAGTTGCCAGTGCGTGCATCGGTTGGTGCCGCGAACCATCCGTGAGCAGTCAATACATCCGGCTTGCCGTCGCCGTTCACGTCGCCTACGCCCGTGCCGTGCATGCCGCCGCGCGGGACGGGCACTTTGCCTACGACATGACGCACGAACTGGCCTTTGACGACTTCCCACCACGCGATCTCTGGCGAACTACCGTAGTTAGGCAAAATCTCCAACGCCTTGCCGTCGCCGTCTATGTCAACCTGCATCGCCAGTTCGTAATTGAAGCCCGTCTCGACGACGTTTTCTTTCCACAACACATTCGCCAACTCGCCGTCGAAGCGTCCGGGGTTTTGAAACCAGCGCATCTGTTTGCTGAACCACGCGCAGCCTACGACATCGGGGAAACCGTCGCCGTTTACGTCGAGAATCATGTCGCTGAAATTGTCTACGTAACCATTTTGGAAATTGATTTCGCGCAAGCGGTGCTTCTTCCAATCGGGCGCTGCGTACCAGTTTTCGCCGCTGACGATGTCGAGGCGTCCGTCGTGATTGAGGTCGGCGACGGCGGCGGATTCATTGGCTCCGGCGTCGAGTTGGTGTTTGCGAAAGAGCGGCCATTGCGGCGGTTTCTCTTGGGCACCAGTTTTCGCCGCTGTGGAATGCGGCAAAGCGAACAACGAGGCGACGAACAACAACACGAGCGTAAACACGAGTTTCATCTGGCAGTCCTTTTTTTGAAGTCGGTGATTAACGATTGGCAATTGCGTCGCACTGTGTACCCGATGTGAGATTAGCTGGCAAGACAACGGCTTAAGCGTGGTGTTCGTTTGCCCAGCTTTGCATTTCGGCATTCATCTCAACCAGCGTTTGCACGCGTTGCTGAACGATGCGCCCCATCGCGCCTTTGAATTGCGTTACGCGCTGAAACGCGAGTTGCTCAAGCGCGAGTGCGAACATGCGCGGATGTTCAGGCTCGCATTGATCGCGTTCCCATTGCGCGAGCGTTTCAGGCACGACGCCGAGGGCTTCGGCTAACTCTGTCGAAGTCATTTCCATCTGTTCACGTTTAATCTGAATTTCTTTTCCGGTCATTGTTTGCGGCTCCTTTATTGTGTTAGGTTGATCCTGAAAGTGGTCAGGGGATTTCTCCCCTGACCTTTGTTAGAGGTTAGTCATGGGGGCGCTGTTGGCGCAGCGCCCTTCCTTCTACCTCCAACTGATTCAGTCTTCTTTCAGTTTGACCCAGCCGAAAAATCAGCCTGATAAAACCGTCCGTCAACTGCACCAGCCAGAAAAACAGAAAGTCCATGGCGTTCACCCCCTTTCTTTCAAGGATCATCAACCAGTGCCGAAGCACAAGCTGACACGGTGAACTTTACGCCGCGCTCTCTGATTCATCAATTTCGCAAGCGGTCAAAAAGTAGCTTTCATCTCGATCGGCTTTTTCTCTTTGGCAAAGGCCGCCAGCGAACAATCCCACAGCGCAGATTTACCGTTGATAACGAAGTCCGCGTTCGATTCTTTGATCGGCGTCGGCGTATGCAGCACGAAGCGGAACTTGATGATCGCCAGCATCAAGCCTTCTAAATTTTCCATGCCTTCCATCTTGAATTCGGCGT
>JABFSD010001028.1 GCA_013140935.1 Acidobacteriota bacterium | reverse complement strand
AGTAAAGGCCACACGACCAGCGCCACGATTTCGCTTTCGACCAAGAGCGGAACTAACGATTATCACGGCACCCTGACGCACAAACATTGGCAGCAGCGTTATAACGGCACGCAGACGACGACCAATGCAGGCTATTGGGGACGCATTCGCGCCGCCGAAGCTGCGGGTAACACAACCCTGGCCGAACAAATCAAATCGGTCAGTCCGCAACCGACCGGGCGTTCCAACAACTGGGCCGGTTCGGGCGGCGGGCCGGTGCGCGTGCCCTGGCTGTTCAACGGCAAGGACAAGCTCTTCTTCTTTTTCAGCTACAACGCTTTCAAGGATGTGAAAACCGAAGAAGCCACCGCCGTCAATCGCACGGTGCCGAGCGACGCTCACCGGCGCGGCGATTTCAGCGATCTGTTGAAACTTGATCCGGTGCGCTATCAGATTTACGACCCGCGTTCGGCAACGTTGGTCAATGGCGTCGTGACGCGCACGCCCTTCGCCAACAATCAGGTACCGATTCTGAATCCGATGTATAAGTTTTATGAGGCGCTTTATCCCCGCGCCAACAACGTGCCCGGCGTGGTTTCGGTCGAAGGCCGCAATAATTATCTGGCAGCGGCGACGCCGTTCAACTGGGATTACAAGGCGTTCACCAATCGTGTGGACTTCCAGCCGACGGCGAAAAACCGCATGTTCGGCAAGTGGAGTTACAGCAACTTCGCGCCTGAAGATCGTAACGACTGGACGTATGAAACGGCGCGCGGGCTGCAAATCGCGGGACTGGTGCGCAAGAACATCGCCCTCACTTTCGACCACGTTTACACCGTCAACTCGACGACGATCTTCAATTGGTCGGTGGCCTGGAACCGCTTTGTCGAAGGCAACGACTCGAACGCCGTGCAAACCAGTTTCCCGCCCAGCAAGGTCGGCTTGCCCAGCTATCTGGACACAAAAGCCGGGCCTTACATTCACCTGCCGAACCTGGATTTCAGCGACAACTCTTACAGCGAGTTCACGCGCGGCTATCCGGGCTTCACGCGCTTCAGTGTAGGCACGGCGCGCGGCGAACTGTCGAAATATATCGGCACGCACAGTCTGCGCGTCGGCGTTGACCTGCGCGAAAACTGGCGCGCCTCGTTCGGCCCGGGCAACAGTGCGGGCAACTTCACTTACAACAACTCTTACGTACGGCAGGCGCAAAATACGACCAACGCACAATTGATCGGGCTGGAATGGGCCGCCTTCATGCTGGGCACGCCGAGCGGCGTTTCGATCAGCACCAATGACAGCCTCTATCTCATCAACAAGTTTTATTCGGGCTACGTGCAGGACGATTGGAAGATCAGCAAAAAGCTGACGATCAATCTGGGTTTCCGTTACGAATTGGAAGACGGCTTCCGCGAACGATTCAATCGCGGCTTGGCGGGTTTTGATGCCAACGCCACGCTGCCGATTTCCGAAGGCGCACAACAGGCTTACAGCCGCTTGCCGGCTTCGATTCTGGCATTGCGTCCGGCTAGTGATTTCGTCATTCGCGGCGGCACGATTTATCTGGGCAAAGACGGCGCGCCCGCCACGGTCAACAACGCGCAACCGGGTTACATGCCGCGCCTCGGCTTCGCCTATCAGCTCAACGACAAGACGGTGCTGCGCGGCGGTTGGGGCATGTTTTACGACACGAACAACGTACTCAACGACGGCTTGAACCAGAGCGGTTACAGCCGCGCCACCAGTACGGTCGTTACGAATGACAACGGTTTGACTTTCAACGGCACGAATCTGACTTCGCCGGAATGCCGCGCCAATTTGGCGAATTGCACGACGCTGCTGGCGAATCCGTTTCCGGTGCGAACGGACGGGTCGCGTTTCGACACGCCGCTGGGCAATCAATTGGGCCTGATGGCGCTGACCGGACGCGGCATCACTTATGTTGACCGCGATTGGAAACGCGCGCGGCAACATCGCTGGCGGCTGGGTTTGCAACGCCAACTCAGCAACAGCATGGTCGCCGAAGTCGCTTACCTCGGTTCCTTCACCGACAACATCGCGGTTTTCGGTACGACCAACGTCACCGAACGGTTAGATTATTTGCCGGGAAAATATTGGGCCACGGGGCTGATTCGCAACAACACGCTGGCGAACGATTTGAACTCGCAACTGACGAATCCGTTCAACCTCAGCAACTTTGCCGCGTTGCAAACGTCGCATCCGCTGATTTACGCCGACATGCGCACGAACGGCTTTTTCACCAACGCCAACATCGCCAAATCGCAATTGCTGCGACTTTCGCCCCACGCCAACGGCCTGACCAATGGCCGCCGTGCCAGCGGCGAACAGGTTTACAACCATCTCGAAGCCACGCTGACTAAACGCCTGGCGCAAGGCTACAGCGTGTCTGCGACCTATATGTGGACGTCGAACCTGAACCGCCTGACGCGCGAAAACGAGTTCGACGATTTTCTGGTTTGGCAGCCCAGCAACAATTCCGCGCCGCATAGTTTGAACGTCAACTTCATTTACGAAATGCCGTTCGGCAAGGGCAAACGCTGGTCGGGCAATAAGTGGGTAAACGCGCTGGTCGGCGGCTGGCAGGTGAGCGGCATTTATAACAAACAGAGCGGACGCATTTACGGCACCGGCAATTGGTTTTACTTCGGCAACGACCTGCGCGCGATTGCCAAAGACACCAAAGACCAAACGGTTTCAGATTGGTTCAACTGGCAACTCTTCCCCGGCGCTTCGCGCGATTACGTAGCGACCAACCGCGCGGCTTATGAAACGCGCATCCGCTCGCTGGTTCCGCAATCGGTTATCACCGCAATGGGCAACAACTGTACGGTAGGCACGAACACAACGGCGCCTTGCACTTATGAAAACGTACAGCCGGTCAACTTCCAGCCCAATTCATTTCATAGTCGCATCTTCCCGACGGCGCTCAACTGGTTGCGCGGCCACGGCAAAAACCAACTCGACGCCAATATCCTGCGCCGCTTCAATGTCAGAGAAAAGAAGACGCTCGAGTTTCGCGTAGACTTGCTCAACGCCTTGAATCACGTGCTCTGGGACAATCCGAACACCGACATCAACAGTTCGAACTTCGGGCGCGTGACGACGCAATGGAATACGCCGCGCTGGATCGAAGGCCAGTTGCGATTCACGTTCTAAGAGACCGAAGCCTGCCTGAGCTGTAGAACAAGATGATATCTTGTTCTACAGCTCAGGACGTTTTTGTTTCACCATCACCACAATGGCTTCTTCGTTGGGCTGTAGAACAAGATATATCTTGTTCTACAGCCCAACGAAGAAGCCCAACTCACATCAGGAGTTTCACCATGCGATACCGGATTCCCTCAATCGTGAGCACGCTGCTTGCGATCATCCTGTTCACTTGTGCCACGACGTTCGCGCAATCCATCGCGGGCGGCGGCACGATTCAAGGTACGGTCAAAGACGCGACCGGCAGTGCGCTGCCCGGCGCGAAAGTCACCATCCGCCATCTGGGCACCGGCGTCGAGACCAATGCCATCGCCAACAGCGAAGGCGCTTTCATTACGCCTACGTTGCCGATTGGACGCTATCGCATTCGGGTCGAAGCCGCTGGCATGAAAGCGTGGCAGGGCGAGATGACCGTCGAGACCGGACGCACGCTGGAAATCAATCCTACGCTGGCGGTGGGCGACGTGAGCGAAACCGTCATCATCGAAGGCAACATCGCGCCGCTCGTCAACACGACTGACCCAACCGTGGGCAGTACGCTCGATGCGATGCGCATCAAGGAATTGCCGATCAACGGACGCAACATCAACGCCTTGCTCGAAGACACAGTGCCCGGCCTAGAAGCCAGCTTCGACGTGAACGGCGGCGTGCGCGCGGCGGGTTTGATGGGTTATTCGACTGATTACGTGCAAGACGGCGCGTCGTCGAACAATCGTGAGTTCGGCGGTTCGGGCATCATGCAAGGGCTCGAATCCATCGGCGAAGTGCGGGTCGAAACTTCGACTTCATCGGCGAAATACAATCGTCCGACTTCGGTGGTCGTCACAACCAAAGGCGGACAGAACAAGTTGCGCTTCACGGCTTTTGAAACGCATCGCAACAACGGCTTTGGCGTAGCCCGTGCGCGGCAAGACGTGTTGTTCACGGGCGAGCCTTATAAAGTGCCTACGTTGTTGCGCAATGAATATGGTTTCTCTGCGAGCGGCCCGGTGTATATTCCCAAGCCCGGCGGAATGTATCGCGGCAAGAATCGCACCTTCTGGTTTTTCTCGCGCGAGAGTTTGCGATTGAAACAAGGCATCACGCGCGATTTCACCGTGCCGACCGAAGCGTGGCGGCGTGGCGATTTCAGCGGACTGGTAGACAACCTGAATCGCCCCATCACGATTTATGATCCGGCGACAACGCGCATCGTCACGCAAAACAACCGTCAGGTTTCGGTGCGCGATCCCTTCCCGAACAACATCATTCCGCTGAATCGTATGAGTCCGCTGGCGAAAGCAATCTTTGCGATTACGCCCTTGCCCAACGACCCGAACATCAATCCGTTGGTCGCCACCAATTACCGCACGCCGGTTGCCACGAGCGGATTTTCAAATCGCAACGACAACCAAAACACCATTCGCCTCGATCATCGTTTCAGCGAAAAAGACAACGGATTTCTCAAAATCAACGGCGGCAAAAATCGCGGGAACTTCCTCGGCACGGCGGCCAATAACGGAGCGCCTACGCTCAACAACGAAGCGAACGTGACTTATCTGCCGATGGAAGGCATCACGGGCGCGATG
>JABFSD010000403.1 GCA_013140935.1 Acidobacteriota bacterium | reverse complement strand
GGTCAACAACTGGAACGGTTCGGCTACCAAGTGGAACTGAAACGGTTGTCCGTCGCCGCGTAACGGCGCGTGCGACACGATCAATTCAACCCTTCTGCAGGCCGTCTGTTGGCGGTCGTGGGGCGGGTTGTCACTAAGCCCGTGTCATTGGGAGACGGGGCTTCCGAGGAGGGGAGCAATGAAAGCAGTCAGTCGTTGGCCTGTGTTCGCGCTGCTCTGCTGGCTGGCGGTGACGGTTCCGGCGCAATCTCAACTTGCGCCGGAACTGGAACTCACAGACACACAAGGACGGCTCATTCGGTTAAGTGATTATCGCGGAAGCGTCGTATTGCTGAACTTCTGGGCGACGTGGTGTGCGCCCTGTTTGGCCGAGATACCCGATTTGACCAAATGGCAGCGCGACTATCGCCGCCAGGGCTTGCGCATCATCGGCATCACTTATCCGCCGCAGGAACTCGCTGAAGTGCGGCGATTCAGCCGCACGCACAAGCTCAATTATCCCGTGGCATTGGGTGCGCAACAGACCAAAGAGCTTTTCACCTCTGACGAGACGCTGCCTTTTACCATTGTCATTGATCGGCGTGGATTCATTCGCGCCACGATTCAAGGCACGCTTTACGCCGATGAATTTGCGGCTCAGGTTATACCGTTGTTGTCGTTGCGTTCAGGCCGTAAGGCAGGCGGTTCGCAAAAGTGAGACGCTATTTTTTGTAATACTCGCTGCAATAGGTTTGCAGCGTACGCAACAAGCCCTGGCAATCCGACTTGCTCAAGTCGAGCTTGCTGCAACGTTCAGTTGACCACGCGATAGAAGTAATCATCTCGCCCGGCAGCGGTACTTCGTCGCAAAAGTTCGGCGGATTTTTCGCCGCTGCCAGACACGCCAACATGAATGAATTGTTTTGCAACGTCGTGGCAAAGTCTTTCGCGTCCTTTTGCCGTTTCACCGCTTCCTGCCAACAGCCGTTGTCGTCAGTCGTTTTGCCGAAGGCCAGACCTTCCGCCTGTTTGGCTTGCAGCGAAGGTTTGTTTTGACGCAGCCAATAGGCATAGCCGCCTACGACTGCCGTTACGAAAAGCAGAATGACGGCGACGATGGCGGATGCGACTTTGGCTTTGTTCGTCATGGTTTGCCTGCTTGTAACTCATTGCGAATTGTTCGCAGCCATTTGAAGTGGGGCATCGTTCGACTGCTTTTTAACCAGTCGGCCAATTGCTCAACGTTCACCGTTGGAAACCATTGGCTGGTTAATGATTCGTCATAGATTCCGCTGTGAAGTCGATAAATTTTGATTGCGCCGTTTTTATAACGCCAGACTTCAGGCACGCCTGCGGCGGCAAAGAGTGGTAAGCGATTGAGTGAAGAACTCGTAATGTCAATTTCCAGCAACAAGTCAGGTGGTGGATCGGTTGCTAAATCGATTTCCTTCTTGTCTCGCATTGCCTCAACGTTCGTCAGGTAAAAACAGGAATCCGGTTGAAAGCCTTTCTCCAAATCATCGCGGTCAAAGGTCGTAGAACCCGCAGGCACAAAATCCCGGTCAAAGGTTTCAGCCAACAAATCAAATAGCCTTGCTAGATAGTAGTTCAATCGTTCGTGTTCACGTCCGACGGCCATGATTTGTAATGTCCCCTCGCTGAAAGTTAACCGCGTACCGGCCTGTTCGCCACGTTCTTCGTCAAGTTGCTTGTACGTCGCCCAACTCACACCGGACAAAAAAATCAAATGATTGCCAGACGGCTGAATGACCTCGCGTTGTATTGCCGTACTAACTGCCGCCATTTGCATACCTCCTTAATTGTCTATTTGGGCTTTTTGCAGCTTCCCGCTGTAATCGACATAAATTGCTTTCCACTCTGAAAAAATGTCGAGCGAAGAAATCATCGCGCCTTCGCGGTGGCCGTTGCCCGTGCCTTTCGTACCGCCGAAGGGTAAATGCACTTCCGCGCCAATCGTCGAAGAGTTGACGTAAAAGATGCCGGTGTTCATCGCTTCCATCGCCTTGAATGCACGGTTCACGTCCGCCGTATAAATGGAAGCCGACAAGCCATATTTCACACCGTTGCCGATGGCGACGGCTTCGTCAAAGTTGTTGCAGGGGATGATGCTCAACACCGGGCCGAAAATTTCTTCCTGCGCAATGCGCATCTGCGGAGCTACGTCGGTGAAGATCGTTGGTTCGATGAAGAAGCCGTGTTTGAGTTCGCCTTTGGTTAATTGAGAACCACCAAGATGTAGCTTTGCGCCGTCTTCTTTCTTGCCCACTTTGATGTAGCTGAGAATCTTGTCTACAGCGGCTTGATTGATGACCGGGCCCATTTCGACTTTGGGATCGAGGCCGTTGCCGATGCGCAAGGCACGGGCGCGCGCGGTGATTTTCTCTACGAATTTTTTATAAACCTTTTTGTGTACGACGATGCGCGACGCAGCCGTGCAGCGTTGCCCCGACGTACCGAACGCGCCCCACACCGCGCCTTCCGCAGCCAAATCCAAGTCGGCGTCTTCCATCACCATAATCACGTTCTTGCCGCCCATTTCGAGCGAACAGATTTTGTCGTGTTGCGCCGCGTTCGTCGCTACGGTGCGTCCCGTCGCGGTCGAGCCGGTGAACGATACGAGCCTTATGTCTTTATGTGTCGTCAACGCCGCGCCCGCGTCTTTGCCTACGCCTGCAACGATGTTTACGACGCCGGCGGGCAAACCGGCGGCTTCCATCGCAGCGACTAAGTTATAAGTCGAAAGCGGCGTATCTTCCGCCGGTTTGATGACCAGCGTATTGCCGCACACCAGCGCGGGCAGCATCTTCCACGACGGAATCGCCATCGGAAAATTCCACGGCGTAATCAATCCACAAACGCCGATGGGCTGCCTGACGCACATCGCCATCTTGTCAGGCAGTTCAGACGGCGTGGTGTAACCATGCAAGCGACGGCCTTCGCCTGCCGTATAAAAAGTCATGTCAATGGCTTCCTGCACATCGCCGCGCGTTTCTTTCAGCACCTTGCCCATCTCGCGTGTCATCGCCGTGGCGTGCGCTTCTTTTTGTTCGAGCAGGATTTGTCCGAGCCGATAAAGCATCTCCGCGCGTTTGGGCGCAGGCGTCGCCTTCCATTTCGGAAAGGCTTCCTTCGCAGCTTTGACCGCCACGTTCACGTCTTCGGCGGAAGAAGCCGGGAAGCGTCCGACCACTTCGCGCGTATCCGCCGGATTGCGGTTTTCGAGATAGTCGCCGCTCTTGGGTTTCACCCAGCGACCGTTCATGTAATTTTCGTAAGTCGTGACCGACACGTTTTTTGATTTTTTGACAGTAGCCATAGAGAAAAAGATTAAGGACGTAGGGAACTCGCCAAGTCGGCGGCGCGTTGCAGATTCAGCGGGAGTTGCGCTTGCGCGGCAGCGGCGGGTTTATGACACAACGTACAAGCGACGCGTTCGTCTTTCCATTTGCCCGGATGTTTGTGTTGCAGTTCGAGCGCGCCCAACTTTTCGGCGGTGTGGCATTTCAGGCAATCGCTGCGTGTCATCGTGGCTTGATGCCTTTCGTTCGCAGGCATCGCCTTGATTTTGGTTTTGGTCGAAAGGAAATAGAGCAATCCGACGACGGCGAGGACAAGCAGGGCAAAGAAAAAATCGCGTTTCAGCTTCATAGATGAATGATCGTAATAGCTTTTGTTTATGCGGTGATTAACGAGTCGGCAATGTAACAAAGCCTTTGCGGGAGTGTCTAGCAACCGTTCAGGGCCGACGCGTGAAAAGTGTTTTCAGTCACGTTGGCGGGATTCCTTTGCCGAATACGCATTCGCTGGTGAGAACCAACGGTCAACGTCTGAGCACGATGACCTCAGGAACTAGAGCTGGTTATTCGTCGTAATGTTGAGCCGATAACACATTGGCACGCATTAAGTAGACGCGCTATGTTGTCGCCGGTCAGCCCCCCTGCCTGATGTGACAGTCGCAACAGGCCAACCTTTGAAAGCCAAAGTGAGCCAAAGTGAAAATGAATATGCCAAGTCCTATGATTAATCGTTCGCGTTGTTTCATCTTGTTTTCGGTCAGTGCCATCGCAATCGTTGTTTGGCTCTCACCGTTTTCCGCCTCTCAAGCCTTCCCAGTGTTTCCCGCCGGATTCGTTCACGAGACCGTCATCGCTGAGGGATTGGATTTGCCTACCGCAATGGCGTTCGGGCCGTCGGGCAGCCTCTTCATCGCGGAAAAGCGCGGCGTCGTGCGCGTATGGAAAGACGGCGCTTTATTGTCTGAGCCTTTCGTTGACCTCGTTGATGAAGTCAATCAGAGCGGAGATCGCGGCTTGCTCGGCCTCGCGTTGCATCCGCAATTTCCCGCCACGCCTTATGTTTATTTGCTGTATGTTTACGACCCGCCCGGTGCGCCGCCCGACGGCGAAGGCGCGCGCGTCGCGCGGTTGTTGCGTGTTACGGCTGACGCCGCGAATCCATTTAAGGCTACGGATGAACGAATCGTATTGCTCGGCAGGAACAGCACGCTGGCGCATAGCGGCAATCCGCACAGTCAAGACGATCAAGTGAACGTGGCTTGTCAGAACGCGGCCCAAGGTGCGGAAAGATATGTGCAAGATTGTCTGCCCGATGATTTTCCCGCGCATACGATTGGCACGGTAGCGTTCGGCCCGGACGGAAAGCTCTATGTCGGTAACGGCGATGGCGCTTCGTGGAAAAGCGTTGACCCGCGTTCGTTGCGCGTACAAAGCATTCATAGTTTGGCGGGCAAGCTGTTGCGGATTGATCCGCTCACCGGCGCGGGGCTGGCAGACAATCCGTTTTACGACGGCAATCTTAACAGCAATGCCTCGAAAGTTTTCAATTACGGTTTGCGCAGCCCGTTTCGGTTCACCTTCCACCCCACGAACGGCGAAGTCTTCATCGGCGACGTAGGCTGGGGCACGTGGGAAGAGATCAACGTCGGACGCGGCAAAAATTTCGGCTGGCCTTGTTACGAAGGCGGCGACGGCGTGAGTGAACGGCAGGAACTTTACGCCGACAACCCGGTGACGAGTGCGCCTTGTCAGCAGCTTTACGAGGCTGATTCGGTGACGCCGCCGCTCTATGGCTATGGCCGCGAAGATTTCGGCGCATCGTTGACGATGGGCGTGTTTTATACGGGCACGGCGTGGCCGACGGCGTTTCGCGGCGCACTGTTTTTTGCCGATTACAGCAACAACTGGATCAGGTATCTGACCCCTGATGGAAAAGATGCTGCGCAAGGCCGCCCCACCGTGAACCGCTTTTCGAGCGATGACTTTCCCATCAGCGGCCCGGTGCAATTGCTGATTGGGCCGGACGAACAGCTTTATTACATCGGCCTGGGCGAAGTGACGGGTATTTATCGCATTCGTTACACTGGCACGGCGAATCAGCCGCCGGTGGCGAAAATTTCCGCTGACGTGTTGCAAGGGGCGTCACCATTGACGGTGACTTTTTCCAGCGCAGGCAGTCTCGATCCCGAAGGCCAGCCGTTGAGTTTTGCCTGGACGTTCGGCGACGGCACTTCTTCCAACGAAGCCACTCCGCGCAAGACGTTTGATAAGGCAGGGAATTATCTGGTGCGATTGACGGTCAGCGATGTTGCAGGACTCACGCACAGCGACGCGCTAGCAATCATTGTCGGCAATTCGCGGCCTGTCATCACCTTGCAAGCGCCGTTGGCCGAAACACTATACGCCACGGGCGACGAGATTCGTTTCAGCGCGATGGCTGATGATGCCGAAGAAGGCGATCTCTCGGCGCGCGTTCAATGGAAAGCCTTGTTGCATCACAACGAACACACGCATTTCGACTTCCTGAATTTCACCGGCGCGGCGGGCACGTTTGCCATACCCGATCACGGCGACCATACGCGCTTTGAGTTATGCGCCAATGTCACAGATGGCGCAGGCGCTTCGTCACAAACCGTTTGCCGCGAGTTACGACCGCAAACGGTGATACTGCAATTCAACAGCGTGCCTGTTGGGGCGACGATCAATTATGAAGGCGTCACTTACGTTACGCCGTTCACCATCACCGCGATTGCCAATTCGCAGCGCGAGATCAGTGCGCCTGTGAGTTACAACGGCTTGAACTATCTGAATTGGGCAGACAACGGCGCGCGCAGCCGCACGTTCAACACCGGCTATGCGTCGCAAACCTTCACCGTGTTGTATGACGCTCCCACCGCCGCATTGGGCTTACGCGGCGATTATTTCGACACGCCGGATTTGGCATTGCGTCGCTTCACTCGTCTGGACAGCCAGATTGATTTCGATTGGGGAACCAATGCGCCTGACGCGCGGCTGGGACGCGATATGTTTTCCGTACGTTGGCGCGGACAGGTGCAACCGCTTTATGACGAAACCTATACGTTTTATACGCTCTCTGACGAAGGCGTCCGGCTGTGGGTCAACGGCCAATTGCTCATCAACAACTGGACGAATCACTTCATCACCGAAGACAGCGCGACGATCACACTGCGCGCAAATGTGCGCTATGACTTGCAATTGGAATATCACGAGCGATTGGGCACGGCGGTGATGAAGCTGTTTTGGTCGAGCGCCAGCCAGACTAAAGAGATCGTACCGGCGAGTCGCCTTTCACAGCCGGTTGCGTTCAGTCCTTAGCGCGCACATTTACTGATAACGACTCAGCACTTCACGCAATTCATCCGGCAGCGGAACGGCTTTTTTCACCGTGTAATCAACCCACGCATTGACGCTGCTCGCTACTGCCGCGACCTCTTCCGTGCCGTGAAAGAACAGCGCGTATTCCATCGCAAAGCTGCGTTCGGTCAGTTTGGTGACGCGGACGCCTACGTCGAGCGTCGCCGGATAGCGCACTTCGCGTTTGTATTCACACGATGTCGCCACCAAGGTCGGCCCAAATGCACTGCCTTCCGCGCGGCCCCGAATGTCGAGTTGGCGCAACAATGCGATGCGCGCCGCTTCGCAGTAGGTGAAATACCTGGCGTTGTTGACGTGTCCCATCGCATCCATATCGCCCCAACGGACTTCGATGGTATGCCAGAAAGGGAATTGCGCGCGGGTGATGATTGGTTTGCTCATCGGCTCAACTCCTGTTCGTGCGCCTCGCGTAACTTGTATTTCTGAATCTTGCCCGAAGCCGTTTGCGGAAACTCCGTCACGAAGCGCCAGTACTTCGGCACCTTGAACCGTGCGAGTTGCTGTTGGCAGAAGGCTTTCAATTCATCCGTTGTCGCTTCGTCTTTCAGTCGCACCGCCACGCCGACTTCTTCGCCGAAAAATTCGCTGGTGATGCCGTAAACATAAGCGTCAGAAACTGCCTCGTGCAGCCGCAAACAATCTTCGATTTCTTTGGGGGCGATGTTTTCGCCGCCGCGAATGATGAGGTCTTTGATGCGTCCGGTGATGCGCACGTACCCATCGGCGTCGAGCGTCGCCTGATCGCCCGTGCGCAGCCAGCCGTCGTCGTCAAGCGCCGCGTGCGTAGCCTCAGCGTTGTTCCAATAGCCGCGCATCACGTTGTAACCGCGCACGCAAAGTTCGCCCGCTTCGTTTAGGTCGAGCAGGGCACGTGAAGTTGGATCAACAATCTTCACTTCCATCTCTGGCAGAACCTGTCCGACGGTTTGCGTGCGGTGAACGAGTGAATCGTCGCGGCGTGTTTGCGTGATGCCGGGCGAGGCTTCGGTCAGGCCATAGATGATCGTGATTTCGCGCAAGTGCATTTCGTCTATCGCGCGGCGCATCAACGCTTCGGGACACAGCGAACCCGCCATCACGCCGGTACGCAACGAACTCAAATTGAAGCGCGCAAACTCGGCGTCTTCCAACTCAGCCAGAAACATCGTAGGCACGCCATACAACGAAGTGCAGCGTTCGCGCGCGATGGTTTCTAATACGCGCCGCGCGTCAAAGAATTCCACCGGACACAGTGCCGCGCCGTGGGTGAAAGCGCCGAGTACGCCGATGACGCAACCGAAGCAATGAAAGAGCGGTACGCAAAGGCACAGCCGGTCTGACGGCGTGTAACCGAGTCCGCGCGCCATCCAATAACCGTTGTTGACGAGGTTGCGGCTCGAAAGCATTACGCCTTTGGGAAAGCCCGTCGTGCCCGACGTATATTGCATATTGATTACATCGTCGAGCGTGATCGTGGCTTCGCGCGCGTCGAGTGCGGCGTCGCTCACCTGCGCAGCCAACGTGCGCAATTGGTCGTAAGGCATCAAATCGTCAGGACAGCTTTCGTCGCCGCGCGGAATGAATAGCGCGCGTTGCAAGTCAGGCAAACGCTGTTCGCCGATTGCGCCGATTTCGCGCAGCGCCTCAACGTAATTCACGTCCTTGAATCCGCTGATCGTGATGACCGTCGCTGCTTCGCTTTGCCGCAAGAGGTAATCCATCTCATTGGCACGCAGCGAAGTATTTACTGTCACGAGAATCGCGCCGATTTTGGCTAAGGCGAATTGCAGGACGATCCATTCGGGTACGTTGGTCGCCCACAATGCGACACGCTCGCCGCGTTCGACACCAATAGCCATCAGGCCGCGTGCGGTGAGACGGGCTTCCGTTTCGAGTTCGGCAAAGGTGAATTGTCGGTCGGGATAAATGAGTGCGGGTTGATGGGGCAGTGTTGCGGCGAGTTGCGTGAGCAGCGCGCCTACGGTGACATCGTGGAAGGGAGGCATAGCGGTTTTGTTCCTCAACAGTAAGGTGAAACGGCGGGTATTATCGCCATGAGTTTTACGCGGCATCCTGCGCAAACAGAGTTGCTGGGTGAGAGCTATACCCACTGCGCTGCCGTGTGCTAGAGTGCAACGTCAAAGGAGAACTCATGACCAACTGGCAATTTGTCACGATCATCGCCGCTTATGTATTGAGTGTTTTTGGCTTCATCATGACGTTGTTCGTCGCAGTGCGCTCGCTGCAAACCTCCATTAACTCGCTACAGACTTCGCTTAACGAACAGTTCACCTCTTTCCGCAACGAGATCAAAGCCGAGATCGAAATACTGCAGAACGAAATGCGCCAAAACGACAAACGCTACGAAGAGCGTTTTGCCCGCCTCGAACACGAAATACGTGAAGTCAAACAAGACGTGCGCCAAATCTTTCGCCCTGTCTTGCCCGGTGCGGATTAAAGGGAAAGTTAGAGTTCAAAACGGCAAGGGGAGCGTAAGCGACAGCGCCTGTCACTCGCGCTCCCTTTCTATTTTTGCGTTACCGGCCCAACCGCAGACTTTGCATGATTTGCTGGAACGCCGCTTTATAAGCGTTCTGTTCGTCTTCAGGGCAAATCGTCACGATGTAAAACAGCCGTCCGTTGGCGGTCGCGGTCGTATAAGTCACGTCCACTTCCATCACGCCCGTGTTGGGTGACGGCCCGGCGATGGCTCCGACGTAACCGCGCTGTCCGCCGAAATCAATCGGCTTGGGTTGTTGCATGAGTTGGAAGTCAGGGTTGTCTTCGATCTGGCGTTTAATCAACGCGGCGGTGGCTTGCGCTAAATCACCAGAGGCCGCATCAGCGACGCCGATAAAGATGCCATGCGTAACGATGAACTGGCCTTGATATTGGCCGTAAGCTCCTTTAGGCGCAAAGATCAACGTCGAAGGCCCGGCATCCAACCCGTCCCAATTGGCTGGTACTTGCACGGCGAACGAGCCGTCTTTGGCTTGAAAGCCGCGCATCTGTCCCGACGGAGTTTGCGGACGTTGCCCCGGTTGCATATCGCCGGGATCGGAAGGGCCGCGCCGTTGCATCTGGTTTTTGGCGTTGAGCGCGACTTGCGGCGCGCCGCCCGTCAATAAAGCGCGCGCGTTTTGAAATTCCTGACTGTCGTGTTGTGCGTTGGCACCGACTGGCAAGCGCGCGAGTTCTTCGTTGATGTACTTGATGCGATTTCCCGGATCAGGATGGTCGCTCATAATTTCAGGCGTGCGCTGTCCGCCTTGCGCTTGCAGCGTCTTGAAAAAGTTCGCCATGTCGCGCGGGTCGTAACCAGCTTCGGCCAGCATACGCGCGCCTTCAAGATCGGCTTCCTTTTCGGCTTTGCGCCCGAATTTCAGAAACAACATGTTCGCGCCCATGCCGCCGATTTGATTGATGACTTGTCCCAGCGCGGGTTGATCGCCCGAACCGGCAATCGCGCCGAGAATGCCGAGTCCGCCTTCGGCCAGTCGTGCTTTCGAGGCTTGGTTCGTACCGTGGCGCAAAGCGGCGTGGGCGATTTCGTGCGCCATCACGCCGGCGAGTTCGCCTTCGTTTTTGGCGGCGGCAATCGTACCCGCGTTGACGAACAGATAGCCGCCCGGCAAGGCGAAGGCGTTGATTTCTTTTGTGCCTACGACCCAGAACTGATAGTTGAAACGTTCGCCAGCGGCCTTGCTGGCGAGCTTCGCGCCGAGTTGGCGGACGTAATTCACTAACCGCGCGTCGTCAATGATGCGCTCTTCGCGCATGACCTGTTCGGCAGATTGGCGTCCCATCTGTACGTCCTGCTCAGGGCTGAACAGATTGAAGCCAGGTTTGAAACGCGGCTGCGTTTTCGAACCCATGGGCGCATCCGCCGGGCCGCTCAATTGCGCGCCGCGACAGCCCGCGAGAGTGATGAAGAACGCTGCGAACAGCGCGAAAAGGCATTTCTGATTTTGCATGGTTATCGTTCCTTTTGTTGGCATTAGCGAGGCGGAGTGTGGCACAAGATGTTGGCTTGTGCCACAGCACAAAGCTCAGTTTTTGCGCGCAAATTCCTGAAAAACTTTCGTTGCCATGCCGATGACGGTTTGGCGCGGCACGAAACGTTCCATCCACACCATCAGCTTGTTGTTCCAACCTGACACCACGTGCGAACGGCCTTGCGCCAACGCTTGCAAACCAATTTCGACGACGGACTCGGCAGACTGTTTGGCGTTGTGTCGTTCAGAACCAGCTACGGCATGAAAATTCGATTCGGTCGAACCGGGACACAGGGTCGTGACCGTTACGCCGTAAGGTTTGCATTCGCCCCACAGGCCTTCGCTGAAATTCAGAATAAAGCTTTTGGTTGCCGCATAGGTCGCTAGAAAGGGTACGCCCTGAAAGCTGGCCGTCGAGCCGAGGTTGAGAATGTAACCGTGGCGACGCGCGAGCATCGGTGGCAGGAAGAGATGCGTCAGCGCAACAAGCGCCGTCACGTTGACCTGAATCATTGCAAGTTGTTTGTCTAAAGACTGAAAGGCGAAATCGCCGACTGCGCCAAAGCCCGCGTTGTTGATGAGCAGGTCTACGGTCAAGCCTTGTCGTTGCGTTTCGTCGAAAATGTGTTGCGGTGCGCTCGCTTCGTTCAAATCAGCCGCCAAATCAGCCGCCAAATCAGCCGCCAAATCAGCCGCGATGATGGTGACACGCGTGTTGTGTTGGCGCTTCAACTCATCGGCCAATGCCGCCAGCCGGTCGGCTGAACGCGCCGTCAAAATCAGATGCGCGCCTTCCGCTGCCAGGCGTTGGGCGAAAGCCGCGCCGATGCCGTAAGAAGCGCCCGTGATAAGTGCGGTCTTGCCTTGCCAGATAGCCATACGTTGTTCCTGTTATTGCGATAAGTCGGCGCAGTTTTTCCCAGTCCCTCGTGCGAGTCAATCGTGTGCGAACGCTGCGATCACGACGCGATGGCGATGATCGAACATCCGCTGCAATTTCTTGTGCACGAACCAGCCTGCGACCCATTCGCCCAACTGACCGAAAGGCATGGCGTATTCGATTTCATCCGTCATCAACGTCGTACCGCGCGCGGTCGGCTCGAAGCGATGGCGGTGATACCAGTAAGCGAAGGGGCCTTTGCGTTGTACGTCGGCGAATAGGTGAGGCGGTTGGTATTCGACATGTTCCGCCACCCAACGCAGCGGCAACGGGCCGCCGACCATTTGCAACACGACGCGCGTGCCTACCGCTAAACCATTTCCGCGTTCCAGCACTTTCACTTTCTCCCACGGCGGCGTAAGGCGTTCGAGGGCGTCGGGGCGTTCGTGCCAGGCGAAAAGTTCCGCAGGCGTCGCGTTGATCTCAGTCTGTTTGATGAAGGTTTGTTTTTTCATAGGGTTTAACGTGGAACGGCAGCGGCAAACAGTATAGCGGATTCTGTCTAGTACTTGTCCAAGTATGCGATGTTAAAGGGGAGTCTGCTTAAGTTTTGTCAAGATTTTACATTGACAAATGCTAAACGCTCACTTACTTTGCACTCGCAGTAAGACAATCTCTATCCTAAAACTTATTCACGTTGTGCTTTACCAAGGCGGGCAAGTGAGAACACTGTGAGGCTGCGTGTGACTTGTGCGCGTAAGGAGAAGGTCATGAAATCGCATAATTCCGTTCCTGATTCGCTTCCAAAACTTTCCGAGCAAACGATTAAACTCATCAATAAACTGCCTGACGATACGCGCGCTGAAGTGGCAAGAGTGGTGCGAACGCATCTGACCGCGTGTTTGCGCAACGGCAGCCCGGTCGAAAGCCTGGATCGTTTGTTCATCGAAGCCGTCGAAGTCGTCAATCTCGAAGCGCGCGTTCCCGAAATCCGTATGCCGTTCAAAGCGCAGGGTTACGAGCCGGCGCGGCATTACGATCAATATGTCAGTCCGCGCGAGTTATAAGCGAGCGCGCCTTCACGCAAAAACGCGGAGCCAATCGTTATCTGAAAGCGATTGGCTCCGCGTTTTTTTGTTTCGACGAATTACATCACGCCTTCGAGCGTTTCTTTGCGCAACAAATCTACGACGGCGGTCAGGTCGCCGCCCGATTGTTCGTAAGCGCGCAACTGGCGGTCGGCGCTGGTTCCGTTGGCGAGAATCGTGTGAACGTAATTGATTTCGTTGCGACAGCCGATTTCGTCTACGACATCATCAACAAATTCGAGCAATTCGATAATCAGATCGCGGATGGGGACTTCGGTGCGTTTGCCGAAATCAATCAGCTTGCCGTCGAGGCCGTAACGCGCCGCGCGCCATTTGTTCTCTTCGATCAGCGAACGGCGATAGAGCCGAAAGCCGAGGTTTTGCCGATACAACCGATAGAGTTTCGCGGTGATGGCTTGTAACAACGCCGCCACGCAAATGGTTTCATCCACTTTGGTCGGAATGTCGCAGATGCGGTATTCGAGCGTAGGGAAAAACGGATGCGGTCTGACATCCCACCAAATCTTTTTGGCGTTATCAATGCAGCCCGTCTGGGTGAGCAAATTAACGTAACTCTCAAACTCGCCATACGAAGTGAAATAATCGGGCATTCCCGTGCGCGGGAATTGTTTGAAGACTTCGTAACGATAACTTTTCATTCCCGTGTTGCGTTTGATCCAGAACGGCGAACTGGTCGTGAGCGCATAAACGTGCGGCAAAAAATAACGCGCGGCATTCATCACGGCGATAGAGGCTTCTTTGTCTTCGATGCCGACGTGTACGTGCATGCCGAAAATTAACAGCGCGCGCGCCGATTGCTGCAATTCTTCGATCATCTGCGCGTAGCGTTCGTTTTCAGTGATTTCCTGATCGGCCCAGTGCGAGATCGGATGCGTCGAAGCGGCGACGAACGCCAGCCCCTTGCGGTGCGCGAGTTCGGCGATGGCGCGACGCAACTTGATGACGTCTTCGCGGGCTTCCTGCACGTTGCGGCAAATGCCCGTGCCGACTTCTATCATGGACTGGTGCATCTCAGGTTTGACCTGCTCGCCCAACAGCATGCGGCCTTCGTCCAGAATCTCGTTTACGCGCGAACGCAACTCACGCGTATTCGGGTCAATGATCTGAAATTCTTCTTCAATACCAAGTGTGAATTCGTTGTCGAAAGGCATGGTCAGTTTCCTCAGTTGGTTCGCCAAAGCGAAGTTATCAGCACTGCGATTTTGTTATGCACTTACCACGGCTGTTTGGGTTTATGGTGAAGTCTTTTTACAGCGGGCGGATGGTAAGGCTATTAGAAACGTGAAGCAAGAAACGGCATTGCGAGCATTTTGTCAGGCCAGTAAGATGCCGCCCGCCGTGTTCACCAACCGATAACAAGAACGGAGTAAAAATCATGACGGCATCCATCCTGGACGACGTAAAGGCGAATGAATCAGCTTATCAGCAACTACGCGCCGAACTGGAAAATATCCACTGGCATCAATGGGTTGTGATCTCACAAGGGCAATTGGTGACAGTGGCTTCATCAAGAAATGTCACGCTGTTATTGATTACCCGCAAGAACAAACCACACTTTCTGCTTAAAGAAATACCCGCGCCGATAGAACTCACTCATCAGCGCGGGTGCGTTGCCCAACAGCTTTCACAACTTTTACTTTGCTTTCTTCGCCGCTGGTTTCTTCAACTCGCCCGTCGCAGCCTTGCGCGTACGTTTAGGTTTGACGGGTTTTGAAATTTCGTCAATCACCGCCGAGATGGCTTTCGAGGCGGAATGCGCGACGTTGGCGGCTCCGGTGATGTGCAACGTCGTCTCATCGTTTTCAGGATGCAGCCATTTGTTCCAGCGATGATAGCGCGCGGTCGGGGCACCATTCACGGCATAATCAACCAGCATGCGAGAAACCGCCTCAACAACCCAATTGTGATAAGGCTCCGTGACGGACCAGAGGTCGGCATCGGGCGCGGGGTTGGTGAAATCAATCGCGTAAGGAATGCCGTCCTGCACGGCGAACTCGACCGTATTCAAATCGTAGCCCAACGCTTCGTTAATCAGAATCGTGTCGCGGATCATGCGATCTTCGAGCTCGCGCGGCAGTTCGTATTGATCGCGCGGAATGTAGCTGCGCGTTTTCGGATCGTAAGGCATGACGAGGACTTCTTTGCGGCCTACGCAATAGCAGCGCGTGTAAAGCGTAAAGTCCACGAACTGCTGCAAGGTCATTGCCAGCGTGCCGGTCTGATCGTAAGCATTCCACAACTCTTCTTTGCTGCTGACTTTATACACGTCCTTCCAGCCGCCGCCGTCGTGCGGTTTGAGGAAGGCGGGTAAGCCCACGTCGGCGAGAATGCCGTCCCAATCAATCGGATATTCCAGGTTGCGCAACGAAGCGTCCGTCACGCCCTTGATATAAGCCTTCTGCGGCAGTAGTACGGTTTTCGGAATTGCCAAACCCAGCTTGGTCGCCAGCGAATAGCCGAAGAACTTTTCGTCCGCCGACCACCAGAACGGATTGTTGACGATGATCGTGCCATTGAGCGCCGCGTGTTTGAGATAAGAGCGATAGAAAGGAATCTCGTGCGAGATGCGGTCGAAGATGACGCGATATTCGCAAGCGTCGTCTTGCCGCACGCCGCCGATTTTGACGTATTCCGCCGTGACGCCGGCGTTCATGCCGTTGATCTTTTCGATGAGGGCGGGCGGAAAGGTATTTTCCATGCCGACTAAAATGCCAATTTTCATAAAGCTGCTCCTGAT
>JABFSD010001142.1 GCA_013140935.1 Acidobacteriota bacterium | reverse complement strand
GGCACTTGCTGCCGAAGTGCGCGAGAAAGCCGAACGGTTTATTCAAAGTCTGCAACCTCCGTTGTTGGCTTAGTCTTTCTTTTCGATTTACCTCGATTCATCGCTTACCTTTACTGCGCGTGTCGCTGGCTCGTCCAGCGGCACGCATTTTTTTATTCGGCGAATTGACGCTGTTCCGCCACAGGCATAGAGTGCGCGCCGTCGCACTTTCAGGTTCCACTTCCCCTGCTTTTTCGCGCAGTCCAGCCTGCGCACAACCAAGGAGCATTTATGACGAACCATTCCCACAACGAACATCACACCTGCTGTTTCATCATTCCGCCTGATATTCTCACGCGCCTCGCCGAGAGCAGTGACCGCGCCACGCGCAGCGGCGCGATTGATTCTCTCGAACTGAGCGCCCGCATGCGCGGTCGCCGCGAAGCCCTGATGGGCATCGCCGTTTCGATGGCAGTCGCCGCTGGTACGAAACGGCGCACGGTTTACGACGCGCAAAACGCACGCTCTTTGCCCGGCAAGCTCATACGCGGCGAAGGCGATGCGCGCAGCAAAGACACAGCCGTCAACGAGGCTTATGACGGAGCAGGCAAGACTTATGATTTCTTCTCGAAAATTTACGCGCGCAACTCAATAGACAATCGCGGCATGCGGCTCGACTCGACCGTACATTTCGGGCGCGGTTATCAAAACGCTTTTTGGGATGGGCAGCAGATGGTTTATGGCGACGGCGACGGAGAGATTTTCAATCGCTTCACACGCAGCCTAGACGTGATCGGCCACGAACTCACGCACGGCGTCACCGAATACGAAGCCGGTCTCGTTTATGAAGACCAGCCCGGCGCTCTCAACGAACATTTCTCCGACGTATTCGGTTCGCTCGTAAAGCAATACGCGCGCAAGCAAACCGCGGCGAAAGCCGATTGGCTGATCGGCGTCGGCTTGTTTACGAAACACGTGAACGGCACGGCGATTCGTTCGATGAAAGCGCCCGGCACGGCTTACGACGATCCGCAAATCGGCAAAGACCCGCAGCCCGATCACATGAAAAAGTTCGTCAAAACGACCAGCGATCACGGCGGCGTACACATCAACTCCGGCATTCCCAACAAAGCCTTTTACGAAGCCGCCATTCGACTGGGCGGCAACGCGTGGGAAAAAGCCGGAAAGATTTGGTACGAAACGCTGTGCAATCGGCTGAATGCGCGCTCGAATTTTCAGGATTGCGCGAACGCTACGCACGACGTAGCTCGGCAGCTTTACGGTCTAGACAGCGTCGAACAACGCGCCATCCGCGAAGCGTGGGAAGCGGTCGGCCTGAAAATTTCCACTACGCGCGGACGTTAGGAGCAACCGCCATGCACATCGTTTGTGAACGCAGCGGCGGCTTTGCCGGATTGACGACGCGCACCGAAATTGACACGGCGACGCTGACCGCTGCGCAACGACGCGAACTCGAAACGCTGATCGAGCAATCTCAGTTGCTCGATCAGCCCGCCGCAAAAAAACGCAAGACGGTAGCCGACGGCTTTCAATACGATTTGGTGGTTACGACCTAAGACGCCGACCGCAAGCTGACGCTGAATGAAGGCGCGGTGTCAGAAGAGATGTTGGCATTGCTTGATTGGCTGATGGCTTATCGTCCGGCAAAAAAAGTGAAAAGTGAAAAGTGAAAAGTGGCAGCCAACCACATCACCGCACCTTTCACTTTTCACCTTTCACTTTTCACCTTTCACTTTTCACTCAATCAAATGCTCATCATCCTGAACGGCTCGATCAACGCGGGCAAAACGACTACGTCAAAGAAACTCTGTGAACTGTTGCCGCGCACTGCGCACGTCGAAGTGGATTCGCTGCGCGAATTCATCGCATGGATGTCGCTCGAAGAAAGCATTCCCATCAATCTCGCCACCTCAATTGCCGTCACGAAAATCTTTTTGTCGCACGGGCTGAACGTCGTGTTGAGCTATCCGTTGCGTGCTGAAGATTACGAAATGATGCAACGCGAATTCGCCGACGTTGATGGCTTGTATTTCTTTACGCTGCGTCCGCCGATGGGCATTAGCCAGAGCCAGCGTGGCGACCGCGTATTGAGCGAATGGGAAGTCTCGCGCATCGCCTATCACTATCGCACCGACGGCGCGAATCCTGATTGCGGCATCGTGATAGACAATTCGCAACTCACGCCCGAAGCTACCGCCCGTCTCATCTTGCAACACGCAGGCGTTTCGTTGTGAGCGAAAACAAGTCAGACACGTAAGACTACCTGTTCACTTTCAGGCCACTTGAGCAGCCTTTTTTCCGCCGAGCCTGTGGAAAACCGCATTCTAATAAAAAAGTTTTTCGGCTAAATGCTCCGATAAGTGCGGTTTATCTGCCTGTGCGAAATGGTGCGCTGGCGGAATAGGGCGTGAGTGGTAAACTGCCCGCGTTGTTTTTTCAGAAGTCTTCCATCAACGTTTCAATTTCTGCCAAGCGACTACCTCACACAAACGTCCTAACCCGAAGCAGTCTGGGTCGGGTTTAAGGCAGGAAGCTTCATCTCGAACACAGTTAAGCAATACAGTTTGAGACTTGATCCGGTGTCTGATCCACACCGCGAAGCGCACGTTGATGTCGAAGGTTGGGTTTCACCGGCAATACAGGAGGCACGAAAGATCTATGGTAAAACACTGTAGTCACACACCCGTTCTCTCTCGCATCATCTTCACATTCATAGTTTGGGCAGTTTGTTTGACAACGTTATTCCAGCTCGCGGCTTGCGCACAGGCGCAACCTGAACCGCAAGTCGCCGTCGAAACGACTGCGATCTGCGAACCGCAAGTGGCGGTTTCGGTTCCGGCAATGACTGTCACAGAGCCTTCGCACGAAGCGAAGCTCGCCGCCGTCAACTTCGCCGAACCGGACACCAAACAAGAGCAAGCGCCGCGCAAATTCAAAGCGTCGGCATACAGCATTCACGGGCGCACACGCAGCGGCGTTCGTACGCAGCAAGGAACCATCGCCGCTGACCCGCGCGTCTTGCCACTCGGCACCGTCGTGCAGGTGAGCGCAGGCAAATACTCAGGCGTTTACACCGTGCATGACACGGGCGGTGCCATCAAAGGCAATCGCGTAGACGTTTGGTTGCCCTCCAACAAAGAAGCGCGCCGCTTCGGACGACGCGCCGTCAAATTAGTCGTACTTACCTATCCGGGAAAGAACAAGCCCGGCAAATAATCCGCACTTATTCCCTTTTCTATTTTCGTCTCCTTTCGTCTCTTTCATCGCCGCTTACTGCTGAGGTAAGCGGCGAACCTTTTTTTATATGGGAAACAAAACGACGCGGGGTGTAACGCGGATTAGTAATCCGCGTTACACCCCGCAGTTCGCTCAACCGTCCAATGTATTCGCCGCTAATCGTTAGGCGGTTTGGCTGCGCGCGTACCTTTCGCTTTCACCGCTTCGTCATACGCTCCGCCTTGTACTTGACCTAACTTAATCGCCAACTCATAAGCCGCCAGCGCATCGGCAGCAAGGCGCGCGGCTTCTTCAGTCTTGCCTGCTTGCGTATTGGCTTCGGCGATAAAGTCGAGAATCTTGCCCGCTGACACGAAACTGCGTTGCGCCAGCCATTTTTCGGAATCAGGCGCGGCAGAATCAGCCGCGAGTTTATAAAGTTCGACGGCGGCGAAAAGTTGCGTTTCGAGTTCGCTGCTGTCGGTCAACGTCGTAGCCTCTTTGCTCGTCACATCAGCTAATCCAAACAGCACGCGCGCGTTTTTCGGATTCGCTTTTTGCGCCGCGGTCAGCACGGCTTTGGCATCGGCATAACGGCGCTGCCGCATCATCGTGTCGGCTTCCTGCAAGCGCGCGACTAACGTAGCGTCGGCATTCGCAATCACCGGAGCCGTCGGTGCAGGCGCGCTGGCGGCTTCGAGGCGTTGTTGTTTGACGCGAGCGAAACGCGCGGCGTAAGCGTCGAGCCGCGCGGCTTCTTCTTCAAAATTGATGTTCAGCAACAGGTCGCCGTAATAATCGCGCACGTCTACGCCGACTTTCTCGTAAGCCTTGACCTTGTCGTAAAAGTTATAGACCAGCACCGCGCCGCGTTCATAAGCCCCGCTCAAATCATAAAGCGCCTCGTCTTCTTTCAACTGCCGCCGCGTCGCTACGCCCAGCACATCCAACCGCGCATCGGTCGCGCGCACCAGCGAATCGGTGATGAGGTAATAGGCGCTGCGTTCGGCGTAAATCTTATCGAGTTTTTCACCGCGCGTTTCCATCAGTTTCTTGAGCGGAGCCGCGATGTCGCGCACTTCCTTGAGTTGGCGTTCGGCCAGCGGGTCGAGCAGGAAGTTCAGAAAGCTGCGCCGCACCGCTTCGACGTTCGGTTCGGTCGTGGGGCCAAGCAGCAAAAAGTAATCGTCACGCACGATGCGCAGGTTCGCGGTGCCTACGGCATTGAGCAAATCGGGGATGACGAAAAAGCGGCGCACGCGGTTGGGATTGTCCGCCATCGCTTTTCTCGTGGCGAGGCGACGCGCTTCAAGCGCAATGTCTTCATCGGATTTTTCTTTGCCTTTTTCTTTTTTCTCTTTGCGCACTTTGGCATCGGCAGCTTCTTTTTCTTTGAGGGCTTTGATTTCGATGCCGATGAGTTCTTTCATCTCGGCTTCTGAACGGCGCACGAGATAGAGCGGCGGCAATTCGAGAATCGGTTCGGTGTGCAAATAAGAAAGCACCGAGCCGATAGCTGCGCCCGCCGTTTGCGGAAAGTTCGCGGCGCTCTTGCCATACGCTTCAACAT
>JABFSD010000131.1 GCA_013140935.1 Acidobacteriota bacterium | reverse complement strand
ATCTAACGCGGCTGTACCAACGCAGCCACCGTGAAAAAGAACTTGATTCGCCAGGCGCGCTGCGGCTGGCTTCTCACAAAACGTAGGAGGTATCTATGCGATTTCATCGGGGCGATTTCGCCAGACGTTTCTTTTTCGGAGCTACTTTTCTCTTGTGCCAATTGGCCTTGACCACAGCAGCCCAGCCACTACCGACCAAGTGGGAATATCAGGTGCTGGACGATTGCCCTAGCCCGCCTTCCAAAAATTGGGTAGGCGATGTCGTCGGCCCTTCCGCGAAATATGTTGATTTACAGCAGCTCGGCGAAGACGGGTGGGAGTTGGTTAAGGTAGAAGACACGATCTCGCGCGATGGTGCTTATGATTGCCGCCGCTATTTCCTCAAGCGGGTGAAAACGTCGTCCTCATTGCCTTTGCGTCAAGCCGCTCCGGTTGACGATCCCATCTATCCCAAATGCCTCTTGCGCAGCGATAAAGCGCCGGTCGTGCAAGGGCTGCGTTTGGGGATGAAAAAAGAAGAAGTGCTGAAGCTCTTCAAATTCAGTGGCGCGGCTGCGCGACCGGTTGTGAACGATCCGAACCAGCTTCCCGATGAAATCGAATACGGCGGACTGGAACCGCTGACTCCAGTTAAGAATCCTGAAGTCCGTGCCTCAGTCACATTATTTGAAGATGAACTGATTCGTTATCGCATCAACTACGAATTTGACCACACGTGGAATTGGACGCTGAAAGAATGGAAGAAAAAGGTTACGGCCACTTACGCTTTACCTGAGATTGCGTGGGACGAAATCACCACTGACGATCAGACCAGTTATCAAATGAAGTGTCGTGATTTCACGGTCGAAACCAGCTTCACGGGTGTAACCGATCACCTGCAGATTCAAGTTACTTCGCTGACCGGACAGGCCAAAGTGAAAAAAGCGCGCGAGGCTTTTTGGCAGGCCAAACGGCAAGACTTCAAACCTTGAGATGACGACGCTTTATCAACAACTCACGCAATCATCCGCCTTCTTCCTTTTCGCCGGCCCTTGCGTCATCGAATCAGAAACGCACGCCCTCAAAATGGCTGAAGCCGTTGCCGCCATCGCGCGAAAGCTCGGCATCCCTTACGTATTTAAAGCCTCTTACGACAAAGCGAATCGTTCGTCGGGCGCGGCCTTTCGCGGATTGGGCATGGACGAAGGCTTGCGCATTCTCGCCAAGATCAAAGCCGAAGTCGGTGTGCCGGTACTGACCGACATACACGAATCAACCCAAGTCACCGCCGTAGCCGAAGTCGCCGACGTGCTGCAAATTCCTGCGTTCTTGTGCCGCCAAACCGATTTGCTCGAAGCCGCCGCGCTTTCGGGTCGCATCGTCAACGTGAAGAAGGGACAGTTCCTCTCACCGTGGGAAACCAAAAACATTGTAGATAAACTGCAACAAGCGGGCTGCGCGCAGATGATGCTGACCGAACGCGGTTCGAGTTTCGGTTACAACAACCTCGTGGTGGATATGCGCGGCCTGCCGGTGATGCGTTCGTTCGGCGTGCCGGTGGTGTATGACGCTACGCATAGTTTGCAACTGCCGGGCGGGATGGGCGCGGCGACGGGCGGACTGCGCGAATACATCCCGCATCTGGCGCGCGCGGCGGTCGCTTGCGGCATTGACGGATTGTTTATGGAAGTCCACGACGATCCGGCGAATGCGCTGAGCGATGCGACGACGCAGTTCCCGCTTGATAAACTTGAGCCGCTGCTGGATAAATTACTCAAGATTCACGCGCTGGTGCGTTCTTGAAACTCATTCAAAAAGAATAAGCCACAGGGAACACGGGGAGACACGGGGACTTGGGGGTTGTTTGGTTGAAGCCCACAGTGAGTCGTTCGAATATAAATGCTTTTGTTTTCCCCGTGTCCCCCGTGTTCCCCGTGGCTGACTCACCGTCAAACATAAGGACTCGTCATTTAACGATGAAACGTTTACTCATTGCCCTATCGCTGCTCACTTGCCTTTGCCCTGCGCTGTTCGCACAGGAATTCGAGATCAAGAAATACGACGTGAACGCCAAAGTGAATGTGGCGACGCGGTCGTTCGACATCACCGCCAAGTTGCGCGTAGTCAATTTTCTGCCGCCCGACCTGGCCGACCGCATTTTGTTGTCGCCGAATAACAGGCCGCGCATCACGTTCTTTTTGAACGAAAAGGCGAAGGTGAGCGCGTTGACGGTGAACGGCGCGGCGGTTACGCCCAAGACGGCGGAAGACCCACGCGCCAAGACGCAGCGCGTTTCATTCGACATCAGTTCGACGATGGCGGGGCTGGCTGAGATGGAAGTCGTCATGACTTACGCGCTGCCATCCAGCGAACGCGGTTCGTCGTTGCACGTTTCGACCAGCGAATGTTTCGCGTTGCCCGCGAGCTTTTGGGTGCCGGTGATTCATACGCCATATCTCGAACACGGCGCGGATACAGCTCCAATGACGCTGACGGTGACGCTGCCCGATGACGCGCCGAAATCGTTGCGCGTCGTAGCGAGCGGTCAGCGCAAGAGCGCCAATTCATTCGAACAACCGTTGGCCGTGCAGCCGTTTTTCTTCACGGGCGATTATGACTTGATCGAACGCGGCGGCGCTTCGTTGCCGGTCGAAGTTTACGCGCCGCGCGGACTCAACGACGCGGGCAAGGCGCAGGCGCAACGCATCGCCGCCGAAGCCGAAAAGATTTTGAGTTTTTATGCGAAGTATTTCGGCGTGCCAGTGGCGACGCCGTTTCGCGTGATCGCTTCGCAGGCGCGGGGCTTGGGGGCGGCTTCGTCGCAGGATTTGGCGCAAGCGCGCGATACGGCGTTTTCGGCGGTCGGGGCGATTTCGGTGGACGACAGTTTGTTTCACCGCGATGCCGTAGATTTGGGTACGGTCGAGTTGATGGCTTCGGCGGCGGCGCGGCAATGGATTGACGGGCAGGTTCTCTTGCGCGGGCGTGGCGTAGGGTTATTGCGCGATGCGTTGCCGATTTATGCGACGGCGCAATATCTGGGCGAACGGTTCGGCGCAGCGCAGAAAGACGCGGCGTTTGAACGCTATCGCCGCGCTTATCTGACGGTGGCGCGTTCAGATGCGCCGCTGTTGATGACGAGTCCGCTGGAACGCAGCTACACGACGAGCATGTTCAACAAAGGCGCGTTGGTGTGGCGCATCTTTGATATGACACTGGGCCAACAGGTGTTTGAGGCTACGTTGCGCGCAATGCTGAATCGTCAGCGTGTAGACGTTCTCTCTCTGAACGATTGGGTGGTGCGAGCCAACGAACGCACGAACGCCGTTGCGCCTGCGCCGCTGTGTACGCAAAGCCGTTGCACGAGTATGCGCAGCTTGTTGATTGCGAATGGCGCGACCAAAAAGCAGATTGATAGTTTGTTCGAGAACTGGATCGAAAACGTTTACCTGCCCGACTTTGTCGTAGGCCAACCGCTGGCGACCGCCAATGGCCTTGAATCAACCATCGCCAATTTCGGCAGCGGCGATTTCACGGTCGAGATCGTTGCCACCACCGAAGACAACCAGACGCTCAAACAAACGCTGACGTTGAAAGGCGGCGAATACGGCACAGTGACTTATCCGGCGGGCACAAAAATCAAATCCATCGAAGCCGATGTGGCGCGGCTGTTCATTCAAAACGATTACACGAACGACACGTTTCCGCGCCGCGTGACGGCGGCGAACAGCTTCGGGCAAGCTAATGTAGCTTTCAGCAAAAACGATTTCGCTACGGCTGAAGCCAAAGCCCGCGAGGCGTTGGCAATTGATAAAGATGCGGCAACCTTGCAAGCCTTGTTGGGACGCGCGCTGCTGGCGCAAAAGAAAAACGCCGATGCCAAACAGGTTTTCACAGCGGTGTTGAAAAGCGATGCGCTGCCGATTCAGGCGTATGGAAACGCGCATCTGGGTTTGGGCGACATCGCCGTTGCCGACAGCAACTTTGCCGAAGCGGCGAATCATTATCGTATGGCGGCGTTTGCCGATTTAGACGTAGGCACGACGTTGACCGCGCGCGAAGGTTTGCTCAAGGCCGAACGCGGCGCGAATGCAGTCAAGTTGCCCGAAGACGTGCGCGCGTTTTGGAAGAGCTTCGACAACGCGATTGTGTCGGGTACGTCAGATCAGGTCGGCGCGCTGCTCGAACTCGGCAACCTGCGTTCGTTCTCGCAACGGCTGGTCATCAACAAACCGCAAGTCTGGGCAACGGAATTGCTGCGCACCGAAGACTGGGACGCTAATCAAATTGCCGTAGACGCGCTGTTAAAGCTGCGGCTGGAAGGCAAAGATTACGCCGGACGCGCGCTGTTCGTGATGAACCGTTTGAGCGGCAAGCTGCTGTTGAGCGAAGTGCCGATCTTCGATTTGAAAGTAACGGGAGGCGCACAGTAGGAATTTTGAATCCGCTTCCTCACACGCCGCGAATCATACGGGTGCATCGTGACTCATACTTTCACGGTCACTCGATATGGCCTATGCAATTACGATTAACGAGTTTCACTCAACCCCAGCAAGGCGTTCAGCGGTGGCGCGCGAATGCAAGAGGAGCGCGCTTATGACCGAAGCGCAGACAACGCTCTTGTTGCCGCGCATTGCTGCGGGTGATCGCGCCGCAGTGCAGGATTGCATTGACGCTTACGGCGGATTGGTTTGGTCGCTGGCGCGCAAACTCACGCCTACGCCTGCCGATGCCGAAGACGCCGTGCAGGAAATTTTCATCGAACTTTGGAAAAGCGCCGCACGATACGATCCATCGCGGTGCGCCGAAGCGACGT
>JABFSD010000246.1 GCA_013140935.1 Acidobacteriota bacterium | reverse complement strand
CATTATTACGTGTGGACGAACGACCTCTGTTTGTGTGAAAGCGCGACGGACGTCCAAGTCAATTTTTTGCAGTACGAACAAACGACCCCGGACGGCATCGTCAAGCGTTGGACCTGGATCACCAATCTGCCGCTCACCGCGCGTAGCGTCGAACGCGTGATGCGCGCCGGACGCAGCCGCTGGCACATCGAAAACGAGACGTTCAATACGTTGAAAAACCAGGGCTACCATTTTGAACACAACTACGGGCACGGCGCGAAAAACCTGGCGACCGTCCTCGCCTTGCTCATGCTGCTCGCCTTTCTGGTAGACCAAATCCAGCAACGTTGCAGCGCTACTTTTCGTCAGGTCTGGCGCGAATTGAAGACCAAAGCCAAGCTCTGGGACAGTCTGCGCAGTCTCTTTCGTGTCTTGGTCTTTGATTCGATGGCGGCTTTGTTTCGCCATCTGGCATCCCTTTACCGCTTGCAATTGGAATAGCCTCAAAATCTCAAACTGAGAATTGCTGGGGCGGAGTATGACTTTTTCACACAACACGAGAGCCTATGCCTTTCCAGTATCATTGAGCGAAGAGTTTCTTACTCGCTTGAAAAATTCGGTTGACAAGCAGCGGCGCGATTAATGATATTGCACACTGCCCCGGAATTCTTTGTAGCCGCGTCACCCATCGAACCTTTCCCTCAGCGCCCCGCACGCGCGCTCAGACACGTATCCCTCTTTGTATAATCAATCTGCTCTTTACTGTTATTTGTGGCGAGCCGCTTTCACGAGCCATCACCTTACACCGAATTTATGCGCAACAGATTTCGGACGGTGTCGGATCGAAGTTGAATGGATTTTCAAGCGTCTGTTCCCACGTTCTGCCCTAACGTGTAGCGGCAACCCTCAAACCTGCGAACTCATCAATCACTACTTTGCCCGCCTGCTTTTTAAGAGCTATGGCTGGGCGTCTGTCTCTCAACGTGCGCCGTGGTAGCGGCGCGCTCAATTTGCGCATGGAGTTTGACACGCAATGACGGATTTTCGCTTTACCAAGCCAGTGACTCGTCTGGCGGTATTTATCGCATTATTTATCGCTGGCGGCTGGCTGATTGCCATGGCATGGCAGTCGCGGCACACGGTCGCGGCAGCGCAATTGCCCGATTCGCCTGACGGCGTGTGGCACCAGGTGGATCGTACGCAATTGACGAACAAACCAGCCAGGCCTGTGCCGACTCGCGCAGCGACGTTGAAACTTGACGAGCAGGCGCTGGCGCGCGCCTTGGGCACGGCGGCGCGCGAAAACGGCAACAGCTTGGTTCAGAGCAAAACCTTTTTGCACTTGCCTTTGCCAACGGGCGATTACCTCAATTTTCGCCTGGAAGAATCTTCGGTGCTTGACCCGTCCCTGGCGGCGCGTTTCCCGGAAATCAAAAGTTATCGCGGCGTGGCGACCGACGATCCCACCATCACGATGCGCGCCGACTGGACACCGCTGGGCTTTCATGCGCTGGTGTTAACGGCGCAACGCACTTACAGCATTCACGCGGTCAAACAAGGCGGCACGGATGAATATGTCAGTTACGATGCTGGCGAAACGCTCAAGGCCACCGAAGACTCGCTACAATGTTTGACAGTAGATGACAGGAGCGCGCAATCGGAGCCTGTGCCACAAAGGCTGAACCAATTGGCGATGGTTGGTCCGACACGCCGCCATTACCGATTGGCCTGGGCGGCGACGACGGAATATTGCGCGACATATGGCGGCGGGACGGTGAGTGGGACTTTGGCTTCTTTGAATACGCGCCTCAACAGCATCAACGCCATTTATGAACGCGATCTGAACATTCGGATGACGCTCGTGGATAATATGAACATCCTTTATGCCGGTGTGAGCGATCCTTTTACCAACGGAAACCCCAGCGCGATGCTGAACGAAGTGCGTCCTGTTTTGTATAGCGTCGTGGGCGTGGCCAATTACGACATCGGCCATGTCATCGGCACGGGCGGTGCCGGCGTCGCGTATGTCGAACGGGTTTGTAGCTCCAGCGGCACCGCGCCGCTCAAAGGCGGCGGCGTGTCATGCATTGGCGGCGATTTGAATAGCGCTACTATGCTCAACCTCATCGTGCATGAAATGGGGCATCAATTCGGTGCGCCGCACAGCTTCAACGGTACGACCGGCAATTGCGGCGGCGGCAATCGTTCGTCGGATTCTGCGGTCGAGCCGGGGTCGGGTGTTTCAGTCATGTCTTATGCGGGACTGTGCGGCAACGATGATGTCGCCTCCAGTTCCAATCTGCGTTTTCACGCCTGGAGTACGGCTCAAATCATCAACAACACGACCGGTGGCACAGGCAGCACCTGCGGGACAGGCGTTTCCACCGGCAACCAGTCACCGGTAGTCAACGCGGGGAGCGATTATACGATTCCGCGCGGAACGCCGTTTCAATTGACTGGCACGGGCAGCGATGCTGACGGCGACGCAGTCACTTACAGTTGGGAACAGGTAGACATCGGCGGCAGTTTCAGCAATCCGCCTTATGCGGATCAAAGCGACGGTTCGACGCGCCCACTGTTTCGGTCTTACGCGCCAATGACGACGCCAGTGCGTGTCGTGCCAGCGCTGACTTACATTTTGAACAACGCCAACACACCGCCGGATTACGTGAACGGTTTGCGCTCAGCAGAAGTTCTGCCTACGTTCAATCGCACATTGACGTTTCGGTTGCTGGCGCGCGACCAACGCGGCGGCGTAACCGATGACGAAGCGCGTTTGACCGTAGGTGCCGCCGCTGGGCCGTTTCTGGTGACGGCACCGAACGTAGCGACAACCTGGACGGGCGGCACGCAGCAACCTGTGGCCTGGAGCGTCAACGGTACCAACGCCCCGCCCATCAACTGCGCTAACGTACGCATCTTGCTTTCGACCGATGGTGGGCTTACGTTTCCTGTCGTAATAAACGCCAACACGCCCAACGATGGCAGTGAAACCATTGTCGTCCCTGCTGGTTACAACACGACGACGGCGCGTTTGCGCGTTGAAGCCGTCGGCAATATTTTCTTCGATATTTCCGACACGAATTTTACCCTGGCCCCGGGCGCGTCTTGCGGGACGCTCACCCTGTCACCAACGATTGTGCCGAATGGAATGGTGGGTGTTGCATATAACCAAAACTTCACGGCGAGCGGTGGCGGTGGCGCGCCGAGTTACAACTTTGCCGTGAGTGCAGGTGCTTTGCCTAACGGCCTAGCACTCTCTTCGGCAGGCGTGCTAAGCGGCACACCAACTACGAACAACACGTTCAATTTCACAGTTCGCGCGACCGATCAGAGCGGTTGCAGCGGTACGCAAAATTACAGCGTCACGATTGTGCAGTCGTTGCCTAACCTTGCGCTCAACAAAACCGCGACGCAATCCTCAACAGCCTATGGTGGCACCGCCAACCGCGCTGTGGACGGCAACACGAACGGCAATTGGGTCAACAACTCTGTCACGCACACCAACGCCGACGCGCAAGCCTGGTGGCAGATGAACTTGGGCAGCGTTGCCACCATTGAGACGATCAACGTTTGGAATCGCACCGATTGTTGCGGCGACCGGTTGTCGAACTTTTACGTGTTCGTGTCAAACGTACCTTTCACGTCAACCAATTTGAGCGCGACGCTGAGCCAGCCGGGTGTGTCGAATTATTACGTGCCGGGTCAGGCGGGATCACCTACCACCTTGAGCATCAATCGCACGGGCCGATTTGTGCGCGTGCAATTGACCGAGATGGGGTTCCTTTCCCTCGCCGAGGTCGCAGTCTTGGGCGTAGCAGGCATCAGCAACATCACGAATGTGGCGCTCAACAGAACTGCAGCACAATCTTCAACGGTCTATGGTGGCACTGCCAACCGAGCTGTGGACGGCAACACTAATGGCAATTGGGGCAACAACTCTGTCACGCACACCAACGCCGATGCGCAAGCCTGGTGGCAGGTAGACTTGGGTAGCGTCGCTACCATTGAGACGATCAACGTCTGGAATCGCACCGATTGTTGCGGCGACCGGTTGTCGAACTTTTACGTGTTCGTGTCAAACATACCTTTCACGTCACCCAATTTGAGCGCGACGCTGAGCCAGTCGGGTGTGTCGAATTATTACGTGTCGGGTCAGGCGAGTTCGCCTACCACTCTAGACATCAATCGCACGGGCCGATTTGTGCGTGTGCAATTGGCAGGAACGGAATTCGTCTCCCTCGCCGAAATCGAAGTCTTGGGCGTAGCTGGCATCGGCAACGTCACGAATGTGGCGCTCAACAAAACCGCGACGCAATCTTCAACGGCCTATGATGGCACCGCCAGCCGCGCCGTGGACGGCAACACCAACGGCAATTGGGGCAACAACTCTGTCACGCACACCAACGCCGACGCGCAAGCCTGGTGGCAGGTGGACTTGGGCAGCGTCGCCACCATTGAGACGATCAACGTCTGGAACCGTAACGATTGTTGCAGTAGTCGGTTGTCGAACTTTTACGTATTCGTCTCGGATGTCCCCTTCACGTCAACAAATTTAAGTGCAACGCTTAGCCAAGCAGGTGTGACGAATTATCCCACAGCGGGTCAGTCGGGATCGCTGACCACATTGACGCTCAATCGCACAGGTCGCTATGTACGTGTGCAACTGGCTGGGACAGAGTACCTTTCATTGGCTGAAATCGAAGTCTTGGGCGTTAATTGATTCGATTGGGCAGAACAACCGTGCAACAACAAAATAATAACGCAGGTTATCACTTCGACGGCCTTGCGCCGCCGGCAGGAAACCGCGCTTTTCAAATC
>JABFSD010000948.1 GCA_013140935.1 Acidobacteriota bacterium | reverse complement strand
GAATATCTCTTGCGCGGCATGGCCGAGCGCGTGCTGGTGCTGACTCCGGCAACGTTGGTAGGGCAATGGCAGGAAGAGATGGCGACGAAATTTGGCATCGAATTGGCGACGACCTATGACAACCTGTTGCGCAACGATCCTGAAAAGTTTTGGGCGCAACCGCGAGTGATCGCTTCGATTGCGACGGCGCGACGGGCTGAACATTTGGCGTGGCTCGAAAAGCAAAACTACGATCTGGTCATCGTGGACGAAGCGCATCACCTCAAGAATCGCGTGACCGCCAACTGGAAGCTGGTCAATGCGCTCAACAAACGCTTTTTGCTGATGCTCTCGGCGACGCCCGTGCAAAACTCGCTGATCGAGCTTTACAACCTGTTGACGTTGCTCAAGCCGGGCATTTTCAAAACCGAAAAAGAATTCCGCGAGAGTTACATGACCAGCGGCAAGCCGCGCATCCCTGCGAATAAAGACAAGATGCGCGATTTGATGCGCGACGTAATGATTCGCAATACGCGGTCGCTGGTGGATGTGAAACTGCCGCCACGCCACGCGGCTACGTTGCGGCTGGAAGCTACGCCCGAAGAGCGCGAGTGTTACGACGAACTATCGAGCCTGATTGCCGAAGCCCACGCGCGCGTGACGCCGCAACAGCGTCTGTCGCTCAGGCATTTGTTGTCGGCTGCGGGTTCGACGCCCTCGACGGCGGTCGGAGCGTTGACTCGTTATCTGGGCAAACACAAAGTCGGTTCGGTTTGGCACGAGTTGCGCGAACGTTATGAAGCCATCGGACCCGGCGCCAAAGAGCAAGCCTTGCTCGACTTGCTCGATCAAAACCCGAACGAAAAGAAACTGGTTTTTGTGCATCACCGCGAAACGCTCGCGCGCCTCGCCGAACTCGCGGGCGAAGCGCGCATCCCGTGCGTGTTGTTTGAGGGCGGCATGACTGGTTGGGAAAAAGACGCTGCCGTCGAACGCTTTCGCGATGACATTCCGCTGATGCTTTGCACCGAATCGGGCGGCGAAGGACGCAACCTGCAATTTTGCAACACGCTGATTAACTTCGATCTGCCGTGGAATCCGATGGCGATTGAGCAGCGCATCGGACGCATTCACCGCATCGGCCAAACCCGCGATGTGTTCGTATTCAACTTGGCAGTGCGCGATACGTTAGAAGACCGGATGCTGCAAATCCTCGACGAGAAGATCAATATGTTCGAACTCGTCGTCGGCGAAATTGACGCGATCTTAGGCGAGATGAGTGATGAGTCAGACTTTGCTGAATTGATCTTCGCCGCGTGGGTCGGAGCCGAAGCCGATGAACGCGCGACAGCTTTTGCCGAACTCGGCGAACGACTGGTCGAAGCCAAACAGCAATACAGCGCGGTCAAAGCGTTTGATGAAGAGTTGTTCGGCGAAGAATTCGTGACGGGATGATGCGCTTCAACTTACTAAATTGGTCGCAGGCATCATGAATTGCTCGGTTTGTTCCAAGCGTCTTTCGAGATGAGCTATACGCAAATCAAGGCTGTCAAAGCGGGTGTGCGTTTCAGTGACGAGTCCCTGCAAGCTGAACTCCACCGCGCTCAAACGCACATCCAGCGTCTTGAAGCGCGCTTCCATGCTGGCTTCTAAATAACCGATGCGTGCGTTAAGGCTTTGATCTAATACGTTGATGCGTGCATTGAGACCTTGATCCAGACTGGTGACCTTTTCTTCGAGTGCCTTGATACGGACGTTGATAGCATCAAGCTTGGCGTCGAGCGTGCCGTTGAGAGCATTAAACTGGAAGTCGAGGCGCGCAACGTTGGTATCAAGTTTGGCCTCAAGGCGTGCGGTGAAAGCATCGAGCTTGGCGTCGAGTAACTTGTCTTGGTTATCAAGATGTTTATTGAGGTGCTGAAAATTGATCCAGTTTGAGGCAAAGATGCTCAACACAAATGCCGCCGCAGCGATAATGATTGTGATGATAAGTGGATTCATAAATTGGCTCCTTTAGGCAGCCGCACTTTAGGAGATTACCGAAAGGCGCGCAAGTTTTTCTCACAACTCCCTGAATACTATGACCGAATCATCCGAACGCTTCCGCCACTTCGCCGCGCACACGCTGGAACACGCTGGCGCGTTGGTCGAAGCCATCGAACCCGCCGGAATCGAAGCGATGTTGCCCGATGAATTGCAACGCGCTTGGCGTGCGCCCGAATTCCTGCGGCTCGGCTTCGGCTCTGAAATTCCTGCTGCCGCCGAACGCGCCAGCCTCGAATCAATCTGGCTCGAACGCTTCGGCGAATTGTTGGGCGCAAGCGGACAGCAGCTTTGTTACGCCATTCAGCCGCAAGCGCCTGCGCCTTCGCTTGAACGCCTCATTGAACACCACGTCGAATTGCCCAATGCCGTTTACCGCATACTGTCGAGCGAAACGGCGTGGACGCGCTATGTGCTATTCGTCTTTCGTTACACCGCGATGTCGGAGGAAAAGCGCGAAGGGATCATTCGGCTGGGCTTCAATCTGGCGAACGGCAGCGCGCTCGATCCATTCATCGATGTTTTATTCGACGCTGCCTTAGCCGCAGACACTGCGCCCGCCGTGACGCCGCCTGCGTTGAATCAACTGCCCGCTGATTGGGCTGCGGCAAAGTGGCAAAAGGCGCTGTCTCGCACGCTGCCCGCGCACGTCAATCATCACCTCGCGCCTTTCGTCAGCGGCATGCAACGCCGCCTCGAACGCGATCTCGAACGCATTCACGATTATTTTTCCGGCCTGCGTTTAGAAGCGTGGCGCAAGCTGCAAAAAGCCAAAGGCGACACGGCGCGCGAACAACTGCGCATCGAAGCCGCCGAACGCGAATACCAGGCGAAAGTGGTTGATCTCAAACAGAAATACGATTTGCGCGTCACGCTCGAACTCGTGCAAACGCTCGAATTGCGCAGCCCCGTCCACCGCGTCACGCTGCTCATCAAGCGCCGCAAAGGCGAACGCAAACTCACGCTCGACTGGAATCCGCTCGCACGCCAACTCGATCCCATGCCCTGCGAATGGAGCTTCGCCGCGCACGGCCCGCGGATGGTTTGCGATGACAAGCTGCATATCGTCAGCTTGGCCGGACACGCGGCTTGCGCGGAATGCGGCAAAGAATACTGCCGCGTATGCTCGCCGCGTCGTTGTCCGAAATGCGGCAGGGAAGATGGAAGCGATGCGAAACCTTAACAAGAACCTGATGTAGCTGAGGCAGTGCGCCTCGCCCACGAACAGGAAAGGAACAAAAAACATGGCGTATTACAGCATGTTGATTCAATGGTCTGAAGCAGATCGCGCTTACGTAGTGACCTTGCCGGAATTCCCCAACTGCCGCACGCACGGCGACACCGACGAAGAAGCCGTCAAGCACGGGCAGGAAGTGATGGCGCTGGTCATTGAAAGTTATCAGGAAGACGGACTGCCCTTGCCGATGCCTAATTTGCTGCAAGCCGCTTGAGAAGTGAATGCAGTTGGCTATGATGGCGATGCGTGAAATCAAGGAGGTGCGCTATGACTGTGGCAATCAGCGAGATTCTCAAACAAGTCGCGTTTCTTTCTCCGGCGGAGCAACAGGAATTGGCGGCACAATTGACGGAGCAGGTACGGCAAAACGCCG
Source organism: Acidobacteriota bacterium (assembly GCA_013140935.1). Classification (GTDB taxonomy): domain Bacteria; phylum Acidobacteriota; class Blastocatellia; order RBC074; family RBC074; genus JACPYM01. The sequence continues at coordinate 1,170 of JABFSD010000948.1, read as the reverse complement.
ATGCGATGCCAGTGAATGGCAATCTGGCGGCGGCGTTGTCAGATAGCCTGCAAGATAGTGCCCGTGAAGGGGCGGAGGAAGCGAATTGGCTGGATCAGCTAAATCTTCAATTGATGCCGCTCAATCAGGTAAAGACAGCGCGCGTCCAGTTGCGCTTTGTGGGGCGGCTGGAACCGCTGCCTTTTGATTTTAGCGACTACTTTAACGATGAAAAAGGACAATGAAGCGGCAGGCAAGGGAATGTGATGGAACCTTTCTGGGAAGCAATTACGGGCGCTGACTTGCGGCAGGGAGATTATCTGTTGAATTGCCCCATTCCACTTTTGCTCGAGCAATCCGGTGACGCTCAGGTACAAACGCTTCCCCTTGGAGAAGGCGATCTGATCATCGTCACGCAAAGCTGCGATTTAGAAAACCGCAAAGTCAGATTGGTAGCAGCCTGCCCTATTTACCCGATTGTCCAATACGAAACGATCAATCCGGCATTGGCTCAAAAAGGCCGCTGGGAAGAAGTGCGAAAAGGGCGGGTGGAAATGCTTCATCTGTTGGCGTCGCCCACGCAACCCGATAACAACCGCGCGGCACTGGTCGTAGACTTCCGTGAAATTTACAGCCTGCCATTCGAGTTGCTTACCCGACAGGCCGAAGCCGCAGAAAAACGCTGGCGTTTGAAATCGCCTTACCTCGAACATTTCTCGCAAGCCTTTGCGCGTTTCTTTATGCGCGTCGGCTTGCCTTCTTCCATCCCGCCTTTCAAATAAGCAGCGCGCCCGGCAAAAACTCACTCCCTCTTAATAACAAACAACCCACCCCTCAACCTTCTCGTTGACGGAAGACTGACGAGCGGGCTGTAGTTTTGCTGCGGCTCGTTATTTAACACTGACCGTTACGACATTCGCGGCAATGCCGTCTACGGACAAAGCCACGTTAACTTCGCCGCGTCCGAGCAGGCTGCGCGGAATGCGCAGGTTGGCTTGATCAAGTCCTACGAAACCGCCTTGTGTCCCAACGTAAAGCACTTCTGCATTCGCCCCGCCCATCGTAGCCGCCGCGCCCGTCAGCGAAGCCCGTCCGCGCAATCCCGTCCCATACAAAATCAGGAAGAGTTGGTCAGTCGCTGCGCCCAAATCTATCGGGACAAGAACAAACTTATTCTGTGCCGTATCGAAG
>JABFSD010000983.1 GCA_013140935.1 Acidobacteriota bacterium | reverse complement strand
ACCCATCGGTCAGCGAACGAATCGTGACACCAGTCAAGGGTTGCTGGCCGGTGCTTTCGACCACGCCGCTCATCGAAGTGCGCACGCGCAGCGCCGTGCTGCTCAGGCCGTCACCGTTCACCGTACGCACGAGAATCTGACTCGTCTCGCTGCCATAGGGCACGCGCACGACCAGTTGATTGGGACTCGCCGACAACACTTGTGCGTCGGCGCTGCCAATGCGCACCAGATTGTTGTCAGCGTTGCTCGCAAAACCGCTGCCGTTAATCGTCACGGTTTGCGTCGCTTGCACGATGGCGGGCAAGAACGAATTCACGAGCGGCGAATTGGAAGAAATGACGCCCGCGATTTCGGCTTCGCCCGCATTGGAAGGCGGCGCATTGGGCGTGACGACGACGACTGAAAGGCGACCGCTGCCCAACAACGAACGCGGAATCAGCGCATTGATTTGATCGAGTCCGGCGAAACCGCCTTGCGGCCCGGCGAAAAGCGGCGTGATGAGTTCGCCGCCCAACGATACGCGCGTCGTATTGCCCGCCTGCCGCCAGCCTGTGCCGTAAAGCACCAGATAAACCAGGTCTGACGCTGGCCCCAAATCAATCGGGCGCGGAATAAATGCGCCGCCCGCGAATTGCGCGACTTCTTCATACGTCGCTACGTTGTTGCGCACCCGTAGCGCCTGTGCTGCGACGACGCCTAAGCCCGTCGCATTGGCGGTGAAAACACCCGGCGCGTTTTGCGCAATCGTGACCGTGCCGTTATGCGCCGTACTGCCATTGCGAATCACGACCGCCTGACTGCCGGCAGCCAAATTGGCCGGCATCAGAAAGTTCACTTGTGCGGGCGAGACGAAAAAGATGCCGGCGGCGCGTCCGCCGACTTCGACCGTCGTACCGCCCAGCGTCGTAGGCAATTGCACGCCCGGCGTCACGGGGTCGGTGTCACTGCCTGCGAGCGTTACGTTCGACAGTTGCGCGCCGAACGCGGCGGCGATGGATTCCGAAGCGCAATTCGCTTCATAACTGGCCGCCGAGACGACCGAAATCGCATTGCTTTGCCACGCCGATGCACGTGAGATCAAGAGGGTGAAAAGGCTCAGTAAGACAATGAGCAAACTGAAAATGCGAGGGAACGAAAGGGATAAAATGAAAGGATTTTTTTGCATACAAACTCCATAAGGTAGCCGACATCCGCACGGGAAAAACTGCTGGCGATACGTTTGAAATGCAGGGGAAAGAGAGTGATTCGAAAAAAGCGATTTGGCACGGCGCAATATAGTGACCGTGCCGGAAGGCGTCAACCGTTAGGTCTGACATTAGCCGGGGCGGCGGGTGGCGTTACGCGAAACGAATAATGCAGCGCGTATGGCGTCGCCGTGATGCCGTTGAAGCCGATCACTTTCAACACGTAAGGGCGCGGTGCCAGCAAAGTCGCAGGCACTTTGACTTCGACCACGCGGCCCGTGTCTTTCTCACGCGCCTTGAGCGTACCGCTTTCCCACAATTTTTGTCCGTTGGCCGACGTGCGCAATTCCGCGCGATAGCTGGTGCTGGTGTCGCGCGTGAGGTCCAGGTGAAAGAGCAAGTCCTCGGCTCCAATCGGCAGCGCCACCATCGCCGTCGTCTTGTCAGCCGGCGTACTCACCGGCACCGCTACCGCCGGCGTTGCGGCCTGTGCCGTCGGCGGCAACGCAGCCAAGGCGCTGTTGGCCGCATTGACAATCACGCTTTGCAAATCGGTCGTAGGCCTGGCGAGTTGTTCGCGCAGTTGTTTGATTTTTTGTTCGGCGTTGGCGGCTTCGCGCTGTTGTTTGAGCAATTCCTGATGGAGCGCGTCGGTCTGTTCGCGGGTATCGGCTAAGTCCGTTTGCGAGGTTGTCAGATTGCGTTGCAGCCGCAACGTATCGAACAGCAGAAAGGCGCAAATGGCCGCCGCCAACAACATCGCGGCTTGCACGCCAATGCGCACCGGCAAGTTAAACGTAGCCCACAAGCGCGCTACACCGTCAGGCAGCGCGACAGGCCGACGACGTTTCGATTCACGCGCTTCCGTTTCGTTGGCGGCTTCTGATTCGGATAGCACGGCCCAATCGTCTAGATAGCCTTGCGCAATCTTGACGCGCTCGCGGTGCGCGGGCGCAGCCAGAAAGTACCGGCGAAAACGCATCAGGTCTTCGCCGCGCAGTTGCCCGTTGACGAAACAGTCAATCAGGTCTTCTTCGACGATTTTTACGCGCTGTTGAAACGGCGCGTCGGTTTCGAGCAATGAATTGAGCCGTTGCATTTCACTTTCAGGCAAACAGCCCAACAGGAAACGCGATACTTGATCGCTGGGCATGGCAAACGCTTCGCTTTCTGTGAGTAAACAGGAACTCCGGGACTATTGAATTGGCTCATTGGGGGTAAAAACGACGGGGCTTTATACCAGCATCGCCCGTTTTCAGCAAAAGCCCATCACGCATCATACTCACCCTCCCATCGCTCTCATTGCTCCCATCACCTTGTTCGAGTTGGCCCATCGCTTTACGATGCCGCGCGTATGACAACTCAAAATAAGGCAAATCAACCCGCCGTCGTTTTGTTGAGCGGCGGACTCGATTCCGCGACAACCCTGGCAATCGCTCAAGCCGAAGGCTTCACGCCTTTTGCGTTGAGCTTTCGTTACGGTCAGCGCCACAACGTCGAACTCGTCGCCGCCCAGCGCGTCGCGCAAAGCCAGCAAGTCGCCAATCACATCATCGCCACGATTGATTTGCGCGCCTTTGGCGGTTCGGCGCTTACCGCAGAAATTGACGTACCCAAAGGTCGTTCGCTGGATGAGATGGAACACGAAATTCCGGTAACTTACGTTCCCGCGCGCAACACGATCTTTCTTTCGTTTGCGCTGGCTTACGCCGAAACGATCAACGCGAGCGACATTTTCATCGGCGTGAATGCGCTCGATTACAGCGGCTATCCCGACTGCCGACCGGAATACATCGCGGCTTATGAACGAATGGCGAATCTCGCAACAAAGGCTGGCGTCACGGGCGAACAACGGCTCAAAATTCATACGCCACTCATCGCACTGACCAAGGCGCAAATCATCCAACGCGGTCTGGCGCTGGGCGTAAATTATTCGCTCACGCATTCGTGCTATGACCCGAATGAAGAAGGCATTTCGTGCGGACGCTGCGATTCGTGTTTGCTGCGACTGAAAGGCTTTGCCGAAGCGGGCGCAGTTGATCCGGTGCGCTATCAAAATTTATGAGTTACGCCGTCAAAGAAATCTTTTACACGCTGCAAGGCGAAGGTGCGCAGGCCGGACGCCCCGCCGTGTTCTGCCGCTTCGCCGGATGCAATCTCTGGTCAGGCCGCGAAGCCGACCGCGCGACAGCGATCTGCCAGTTTTGCGATACCGATTTTGTCGGCACGGATGGCACAGGCGGCGGCAAGTTCGCTACGGCAGATGAACTGGCCGAGGCCGTCGCGCGCTGCTGGCCCGACTTAAAACAAAACATTCAGAGGGGACGGCCTTACGTCGTATGCACCGGCGGCGAACCGTTGTTGCAACTCGATGAAGCATTGGTCGAGGCCTTGCACGCGCGCGGTTTTGAGATTGCGATTGAGACGAACGGTACGCAGCCAGCGCCCGACGGCCTTGACTGGATTTGCGTCAGTCCGAAAGCGAATGCTGAACTCGTTCTAACACAAGGCAATGAACTGAAATTGATTTATCCGCAGGCAGGAGCAGCGCCGGAAAAGTTTTTAGGTCTGAACTTTCAGCATTTCTTTTTACAGCCGATGGATGGCACGGAACGCGAAGCGAATACGCAAGCGGCGATTGCTTATTGTCTGGCGCATCCGCATTGGCGGCTGAGTTTGCAGACGCACAAATTGACCGGAATAAGATGATTGACTATGGCTTTGCCTTCTCACATATTGCCGCGTCGAATGTGACAACGAATCATCAGTACGAGGTAAAAAACGATGGCAACCAAAAAGAAGGGGACGAAAACCGCACCCGCCAGATACTACATTCTAAACAGCGTAATTCACGAGCTTGCTCCCGGTGAACAATTGCCTCCGGCATTAAGGCCACCCAAACCGAAGAAAAGGTATACGGCGGCGGAGCAAGGGATCATCAATGCCTGGCGCGAACTGCAACCCGAGTTGATAAAATACAAGCGTAAGCAAAAACAAAAAAATGTATGAAGCCTGTCTTCGACACCAATGTGTTTATCGAATATGCCGAACAGCTTTCCATGACCACTATCGCTAGATCAGCCTTGTCGGTCGTGGTGTTGTATGAGTTGGCCGCCACGACCAGCGATCAAAGCACGTTTAAGAAATATCAGGCTTTTCTGCACGTTTACCAGCATAACAACGGCATCCTCACGCCTACTGAAACCGATTGGTGGGAATGTGCCAAAGTCATCCGTCGTTTACGCTATCAGCAGAAATCCGCAGCGCACGGCAAAACTCCCAAATTGCAACACGCTCACCAACTGCAAAACGACGCTTTGATTGCCCGCACGGCTTATCTCAATCAGTGCATTGTTGTGACGGTGGATATTGATGATTACCAGCAACTGAGCCGCTACATGAAAGTGAACGTAATCAGCGCAGAGGAATACTTCGGCTTTTAGTTTGGCTCAGTCATTCATCAATCATTCGGGGGACGCGGCGGATTCGCCCAATGGCCTGACGGGTCTGCGCCGCTGACGATGACGCCTTTTTGGTTCCAGTCCATTCCGGCGCGCACGTCCGCTGTCGTGTAACGCAGCGTCAAACCGCAACGTCGCCGCGTAGAAGTATTCAGTTCAGAAC
>JABFSD010000226.1 GCA_013140935.1 Acidobacteriota bacterium | reverse complement strand
GCTCTATCAATCAGGCCGGCAATATCGCTGCACGTTCAGCAACACTTACGCACCGACGACGTATACCTACACCGATCCTTACGGGCGTGAATACAAGATGGGGGCGGACGGACGGCTGCAATCCATCAAAGACCCCGCATCACGCAAATCACAGCATACCTGAGTTCATAACATCCAGTGTTTCAGCTTCAGTTCAATGTCTTTCGCTTTAAGCGCAGCCTTACACACCAACAGATTGGCTGAGGTGCTGGTGGCTTCTTCGCGGCTACAGCGCAATTCGTCTGAGGCGAGATAGAGGTAATCATTCATCGCGGCGCGTTCGATGACGATGAGTCGTTCTTGCAGATAACGAGGTGTCCAATAACCGAGTAATTCGGCATAAACACGCTGGCCACTGGAATGAGTGAAAACCAGATCGGGGATGAGGGCGGTGTCGGCGAGGGGAAGGATTTCGTGATTGTCAGCCAGTTGCCATTCGTCGCTGCGCCATTGCGCGCGCAGCTTTTCCAGTAATTCGTTTTGCGGTTTGGGTTCGTCGGTGAGATAGCTTGAACGTAACTGGTGTTGGGCGTGATTGAGTTCATAATAAGCGCGCCCGCGTTTGGTTTCGATCTCGGCGCGCAGGTGCCAGCCCGGATGAGGCAATAGGGCAGGGAAGAACACCGCCATTTGAATGCCGTATTTTTGCGAACGATGAAAGAGCGAAACCGGACCGCTCAAACGAATTTCGTAACCCGCGCGCGCGTTGCCGCGAATCGCGTGAATCAACCGATAGTTTTTGATCGCCTGAAAAATGGCGCGAATGGATTGCGTAGCCGTCGGCGACTGAGCGGGTTCGAGCGTGAGGCGAATCTCTATGCAGTGATAAAGCAGCGCCTGTACCTGAGCAAGATTGTATTGTTCGAGCAAGTCGCGCGGTTCGGGTTCATCGAAAAGCGTCAGCAAGTGATGGGCGGGCAGGTCGGAATACAAGCCCGCGATGATTTCATGGGGCTGGCAACCGAGTTGTTCGGCGACGTGTGCGAGGGCTTGTTGGCGGGCGGCTTCGTCGGTGACGGGGTGAACCGTTGCCGCGTGATTGAAAAGCGTGCGACGCAAGTCAATCGCTTCGCGCACGCTGCTCGTCGAAAACTCGCAAGCGTCAAGCAACAGTTTCATCAAGCCGCGCAGGATTTTGTAATCAGTGCCGACGCCGATGTATTCGTCAAACGCCGCTTGCAAGGCTCCGCGCGATTGATTGGCGTGTTGACGCACCAACAGGATCAAGTCCGCCGCCGTTTGCAACACCCGTGCATCGTCGGTCTTGAGTGACTTCGGCGTAACCGTTTCGCCGCGTTGAAAGCTGATTGCGAGGTCTCCGGTAAGCATTAGTTAAACTCGAAGTCCTCCTGATTTTCTGTCTGATTGCCGCGAAATTGATTGGCGTCGCTGCGGCGTTCGCTGATGCGTTCTTCGGCGGTTCCGGCGGTGATGACTTCGTACAGGATCGCTTCTTTGCCTTCGATGTGGCGCAGGATGCGACCGAGCCTTTGAATGTGTTCGCGCGTAGAGCCTGAGCCTGACAGCACGACGGCAATCGCGGCTTCGGGAATGTTGACGCCTTCGTTCAGCACCTTTGACGTAGCCAGTGCGAGAATCTCGCCTTTGTTAAAGGCCGCGAGCCATTCGCTGCGTTCCTTGATCGGCGTTTCGTGCGTAATGGCGGGAATCAGGAAGCGTTCAGAAATACGATAAACCATTTCGTTTTCGGCAGTGAAAATCAGCACCCGTTCGCGGCGATGGCGTTGCAACAGTCTGACCAGCAAGTCGAGTTTCGATTCAGCGCCGAGCGCCAATCGTTTTGAAGTTCGATAGGCTTGCATCGCGCGGCGACCGGCCTCGCTGCGCGCGCTGGCGGCGACGAACTGTTGCCATCCGCCCGGCCCCAAACTCGCCATAAAACGACGGAAGATGGCGCGCTCTTCGTCATAAACGAGTTTGTCTTCGAGCGGCAATTCGACGGTGAGTTTGACGACGGTGTAATCGGCCAGAAATTCACCCGCCAAATCTTGCGCTTCTTTGCGATAAACCGTTGGCCCGAGCAAATCGTGCAAAAGGGTTTCACCGCCGTCGCTGCGTTCGGGCGTAGCCGTCAGTCCCAATCGAAACGGCGCAATCGCCAATTCAGCGATGTAACGAAAGCCTGCGCCGGGCAAGTGATGCGCTTCGTCGCAAATCAACAGGCCGAACTTGTCGCCGAGCCGTTCCATAAACCGAAACGCCGAAGCGTAAGTCGTGACCGTGATCGCCCCGATTTCGTAATAGCCGCCGCCGATCAATCCGATCTCGGCTTTGAACGTAGCCTTTAACGTGTCGTACCACTGATTCATCAAGTCGAGCGTAGGAACTACGACTAAGGTTTGGCGATTCACCGATTCGATAGCCATTTGTGCGACAAAGGTTTTGCCTGCGCCGGTGGGCAAGACGATTACGCCGCGCTTGCCTTGTTTCTGCCACGCGGCGATTGATTCGGTTTGATAAGGTCGCGGCGCAGTCTTGATTGCGTTGTCGGCGGGTTGAAATTGAAACTCCAGATAATCGCGCGCTTGGTCTTGATGAGGGATTTTGCCACGCACGAGTTCTGTCAGAGTGTCACGATAAGCCAACGCAGGCGCGCGCCATTGTCTGACGCGCGCATCCCATTGAAAGGATTTGGGCACGGTGTCTGATTCTGCTGCGCCTTCGAGCAACAGCGTACCTGCGTCAAATTGGAGAAGGAGTTCAATCAAAGGGAAGGGAAGTGCATGCCGCGCGCTGTAGGGCGGATTATTAATCCGCCTTACAGCGCGCTCGCTAAGATTCGTCCGCTAAACTCAGCCAGTATTTTTGTTCCGCCTTACTTACTTTGGCGCGCTTGAGCAAATCGGCAAAGCTCAACTCTTCAGCTTGATATGCCTTGTCGCGCGAAGCCGCCATCGGTTCGGCATAAGGTTGCGCGAGTGCCGCCAATGCGCGCAGCCGATCAAATTGCAGCAAGTTCGCGGCGCGCGTTGCTAACTCTTCACGCACTCGGTTCGGTACGCTTTGCGGATGCCGCTGCATCATTACTAAGAGCGGATAAGGCACGCTCAACTTCGCCGCGATTTCCGTAGCTTTCGCGCCCGTGTGTTCGCAAAGCTGGCTCAAGAAAGAGCGCACTCGTTCGAGTACCGGTTGTTTGGCGACCACGGGCGCTTGCATCAATTCGGTTTCGATGAGCAGGGCAAAGAAATCGTAAAGCTCCGTCGAAAAGTCGGGGTGTTGTGAGGCGAGAATATCTACGGTTTGGCGGTCGCGGCTATCCGCCCACGCGAGTTCGACTTGAGCGCAAAGTTGATCGAGTTGTTCGGTCTGAATCGTATTCATTGAATCACCTATGCTCCCGTCCTTAGCGCAAAAACGCGCGCAACCATTCGCGGTCGAGCGTGAGTTGCGGATCGTTAATCAATTCCGACGCGAGTCGTGCTTTGGCGCTGCGCAAGGCGCGCGAAATCTGAAAGCGACTCGCGTTGAGTTGTTCGGTCAACGGAGCCTTGCTCACTTTGCCTTCACGCGCAGAAGAAATCGGCGAAGGCGCGGAACTGAATTGATCTTTCGCTACGGCGCGAATGAACGGATCGTTGATCGCGCTGATAGTGCGCGAGACCAATGCTTCGACGCGCGGCAGTTCGCTGTCGGTCACGCCCGCGTGCCACGGAGCTTCATCGCCCGTCGTCGTCTCAACGTGAAATTGATAGGTGCCGGTTTCGTTGTCTTGCGTCGGTTGCGCGAATTCGACCTGCAAGCGTTCGCCGCGTCTGCCGTGCATCGAACGCCACGCATCGGTAAAGCAATTCTGACAAAATCTGACCCACGCGGTTTCAGCCAGCGCGCCGCGCGACGTCGGCAGTACTTTCAAAATTTCCTTCATTGCGGCTTGGAATAAATCTTCTTCGTCGTGCCATTGCTGGCTGTCGGGCGTGCGCCGCCGTGCCAAGTGGCGAACGATCACTAAATAGCCATTTATGTTTTGATGATCGAGCAAACGCTCCAACGTCGCTTCTGCCGCCGCCTTCGCATCCATTTGCAACAACTGCCGATAAGCGCGCGCCAACACCTGTGCCGGCAATTCGCTCACGTCGGCCTGTGCGATATGCGCCAGATATGCCGGTGAATCGAACGCGGGCAACGCGGCGTAAAGCTGCTCGAACCGATGTATCAGTGCGGCGCTGTTGTTTTCGGTTTTCTCAGGTTCGGTTGCCATACGTCGTTGCGTAATTGAGCGAGCCGGGAAGCGGCACCTGCTAGTCTTGATGCGGTAACGAATGCTTGAAGTTGAAATTGCTGCTAACACGATAGCGACTCCTTTGGTTGATGAAGCGTCTTACGCTCGCAACCATCGGACGCTGTGCGTAAATGTGCAGGAATATCAGCCACGAATTAACACGAATTTTCACGAATGATTCCAGCCCATAAAGAATTCGTGTTAATTCGTGGCTGGAACTCAGCGAATTGCAGAGAACGGAAGCGGTCGCAGAAAAGCGCCGTGAATATTCGACACAGCTTCGGGGTCAGTCCAACCGGGCTTGACCTTGATGCGATTGAAATCAGGACTCGCTACGAATTTCGCCCACGCCTTGTCGCGCGCTTCCATATTGTCGAAGCCGACCAGATAAGTCAGCGCAGGCATCCGGGTGCCCGCTACGGTCTCGCCAAAGAAGATGTTGGTAAATCCGCAATCGCTAAAGATTTTGATCTCTTCCTGATTGAACATTTCGATTTTGTGGTTGAGCGAAACGGTCGTGCGCGATTCATACG
>JABFSD010000401.1 GCA_013140935.1 Acidobacteriota bacterium | reverse complement strand
GCATCTTTCGGTTGAGTTCGGCGTTTGGATATACCGCCAAAGATCGGCGCATCAAGTTGCCTTACAGGCAAAGCCGCGCCGTTACGCAATGCGTAGACGATGCGCAATCTTCTCTGTACAACCAACTGGTCGAACGCGACCGCATCGCCAAACCCGATTGGCAAAGTTACGAAGACATGCGGCGCAAGGATGACCAATATCGTTGGGGCGTATTCGTCGAACACAACGTGGGCGCGCAACGCGAGCCATCAGGCGGTTCGTGCATTTTTCTGCATATTTGGGCGGGCGCGAATTCGGGCACGGCGGGCTGTACGGCGATGGCGGCGGCGTTGATGGAAGAGGTTTTATTTTGGCTCGATCCCGCGCAGCAACCTTTGCTGGTGCAGTTGACGGCACCTGATTACGCGCGGCTAAAGGGGAAGTGGCGCTTGCCGTGACCGCAGATCACTTTGGGCAAGCGCTGCCAGCAATGGTTCGGGCTGTCGGCTGTCAAAAGCAGGTAAGTGCATGAGTGGCTCGTCCCTTGGCCACGTATTCGCATCCGCTACATACAACGCATTCAACTTGCCTGCTTCCATCGCCCAGCGCGCCGAAGCCTTGACGCGCTTCTCTGTTTCACTCACTGCCAGAATCGCAAACGCCGGATCGAGATAACGCAACACGCTCGTACCTTCGATGATGACGCCGCGCGTTGCGACGCGCGCCAATGCGCCGCGAATGCCATCATCCACTTGTTCATCTGAAGCGATGACCCAATGCACGTTGCTGGCTCCGGCGTCCCAAAATCTGCCGGTGTCTTTGCCGCAGGTATAAGTTTCGGCACGACCAGAACGAATGACAGCATGCTCGCCCAACAAGCCGCTGACGCAACAGGCTTGCGGGTCTTTGCCGCACGAACGGTAATGTCCGCGCGAGAGTTTGATGGCTTCCCACGGCTCGTCGGCTGTGAGGTGGCGCAGCAGTTCGCAGACCAATGTCGTCTTGCCGCTATTGGATGAAGTGCCGGCGACGACGATGATTTTGAGGTGTGGAAAGGTGTCTTGCATGGAATTTTTCGCGAACCGCTCATCGGCTTGCTGCGTATCAGCCCATCGGATAGCATCCGTTTCAAGTTCAGTATCTCAATCCTAAAGCAACTTACTCAAGGAGAGTCACCTATGCGGCAACGGCTTCAAACGGCCTTGCTTATTGCGTCTTTGGTGCTTGGCGCGTTTGCCACGAGTGCGACGGCCTTCGGCCAGCAACTCAACATCAAGACGCATACGCTAAAAAACGGAATGAAGATCATCGTAGAAGAAGATCGTTCGATTCCCAACGTAGCCTTTTACATCTTTTACCGCATCGGTTCGCGCAACGAGCGACCAGGTACGACGGGCTTGTCGCATTTCTTTGAACACATGATGTTCAACGGCGCGAAAAAATATGGCCCGAAAGAATTCGACCGCGTAATGGAAGCGGCGGGCGGCGCGAACAATGCTTATACCAGCAACGATCTCACGGTTTATCAAGACTGGTTTCCCGCGAGCGCGCTCGAACTAATCTTCGATCTCGAAGCCGACCGCATCCGCGATTTGAGCTTCGACCCCAAAGTCGTCGAATCGGAACGCGGCGTGGTCGCTTCAGAGCGCCGCACCAGTGTAGACGCCAACAACTTCAGGCTTTTGCTCGAACAGTTGCAGGCGACGGCTTATGTCGCGCATCCCTATCAATGGCCCGTCGTCGGTTGGATGGTAGACATCGAAAACTGGAAGCTCGAAGACCTCAAGAAACATTTCGAGATGGGCTATTCGCCGTCGAACGCGACGATGGTCGTGAGCGGCGCGGTCAGCGCGACTGAGATCATCAAGCTGGCAGAAAAATATATCGAACCGATTCCGTCGAACGCGCCGCCGCCGCCCGTGACGACCAAAGAGCCGCCGCAACTGGGCGAACGCCGCCTCGTCGTAGAGAAAACCGCACAACTGCCGCTCGTCGCCATCGGCTATCACGTGCCCGAAGCGAAACATCCTGACTATTACGCTTTGCAGGTCTTGCAAACCATCTTGTTCAGCGGCCAAAGCTCGCGGATGTATCAACGCCTCGTAGACAAAGATCAAATCGCCTTGTTCGTGAATGGCAACAGCGGCGCGAGTTTCGATCCGACGCTGTTCACGATTTTCACGCAACCGAAATCCGGCGTTGCTACTGACAAAGTCGAACAGGCGATTTATGAGGAACTCGACAAGGTGAAGGCTGTGGTGGTTACCGATGACGAATTGCAAAAGGCTAAAAATATTCAACTCGCCAATTTTTATCGCCAGTTAAAAACGATCAACGGCAAAGCGAATACGCTGGGCACGTATGAAGTGTTTTTCGGCGATTACAACAAGCTGTTCACGGCGGCGGATGATTACGCCAAAGTGACGAAGGCTGATTTGCAACGCGTCGCGGCGGCTTATTTCACCGCCAAAAATCGCACGGTGGCAACGCTCGTACCGGAAAAGAAATGACTGGAAGAGAATAGATACGCGGATAACGCGGATGCGGCGGATTATCGCGGATATTGGTTTGCGATGATCCGCGATAATCCGCCGCATCCGCGTTATCCGCGTATCAACTGGCTCATCCCTGAAAACTCATCAATATGCGCAAACGGATTTTTTCATTCTTATTCATTGTCTTACTCACCGCACAAACGGCTTTTGCCCAATCAGGCGGAATCAAGTTGCCGCCTTATAAAAAAGCCAAGCTCAAAAACGGACTGACGATCATCCTGATGGAACAGCATGAAGTTCCGTTGGTGAGTTTCAGCGTACTGGTCAAAGCCGGAGCTACCGCCGACGCGGCGGGCAAAGAGGGAACCGCCGCAATGGTTGCAGGCTTGTTGCGCAAAGGCACGAAGACGCGCACGGGCGATCAGATTTCGAACGACCTCGATTTCACCGGCGCGCAATTGGGTTTCGGCGACGGAGCCGATTTCACGACGGGGCGGGCTGAGTTCGTCAAAAAAGATTTGGCGAAAGGCCTGGACATTTTCGCCGACTGTTTGCTTGCGCCGATGTTCCCGGCGGATGAGTTCATCAAGTTGCAAAAGCAAACACTCGACGGATTGAAAGCCGCCAAAGATCAGGCGCAAGGCGTGATCGGCGAGTATTACAACGCCTATCTTTTCGGCAGCGCGCATCCTTACGGACGTAACGCCACCGAAGCCAGCGCCGCCGCCCTCACGCGCGATGACGTAGCGAAGTTTTACGAAACCTACTACACACCGTCGAACACGATTCTTTCTGTCGTAGGCGATTTCGCTACGGCAGAAATGGAAAAGTTGTTAGAGGCGAAATTCGGTGCGTGGCCTGCCAAGAATGCGCCGACGGTCAACGTGCCGGATGCCGCAGCCTTCACCGGCAAAAAACTTTTGTTGATAGACAAGCCTGACTCGACGCAAACCTATTACCGCATCGGCAATCTCGGCGTAGCGCGCACCAACAAAGACCGCATTCAGATCAACGTCATCAATACGCTGTTTGGCGGACGCTTCACTTCGATGCTGAACGATGCGTTGCGCGTGAGTTCGGGACTGACTTACGGCGCGAATTCGTTTTTCGATCAACGCAAGGCGCGCGGTTCGTTTGCGATTGCAACTTACACGCGCAATGAGACGACCGAAAAAGCGATTGACCTTACGCTCAAGATTCTCGACCAACTGCACGCCGAAGGCATCAGCGAAAAAGATTTGCAATCGGGCAAGAACTATCTCAAGGGACAGTTCCCGCCGACGATTGAGACCAACGATCAACTCGCCGCACAACTCGCCAGCTTTGAGTTTTACGGCCTGGACGCAAGCGACCTGAATGATTTCGCGCAAACCGTAGACGCGATGACGCTCGCCGATGCACAACGCATCATCAAGACTTATTTTCCCAAAGAGAATCTCGTGTTCGTCTTGATTGGCAAGGCGAGCGAGATTGAAACCGCAGTGAAAAAATACGCGCCGAAGCTGGAGAAGAAAGCGATTACGGATGCGGGGTATTAGTTGTGCATTTTGCAGCGCTGGAGGCGCGACCGGATATTAGCCGGTGGTGCAGCGCAGCGTAACCACCGGAAACGATGCCGAATTCCTCTCGCGTCCCGGATGGGACGCTGGACGAGAAATGATTTTGACGTTGATTGATAGTCCTGCGCTCCTGCCGGAGCGCGCTGGTCGTGCGCGCGTTTCCGGTGGTTACGCTGCGCTGCACCACCGGCTAATATCCGGTCGCGCTTCCGGCGCTGCAAGGTTGTACGTTCTGTAAACCGAATGAGAGAAACTATGAAAACACTTCGACGAACCCTATCTCTATTGGCGCTGACCCTGCTTGGCACGGTCGCGTATGCGCAGGAAGCTACGCTCTTTCAAAAGCCGACGGTGAATCAAACGCACATCGTATTTAATTACGCAGGCGATTTGTGGACGGTCGCGCGCGCGGGCGGAGACGCCAAGCGACTCACCAGCGGCGTAGGCAATGAGACTGATCCTTACTTCTCGCCGGACGGAACGCAGATCGCGTTCACCGGCGCGTATGACGGCAATACGGATGTGTTTGTGGTTCCGGCCAGCGGCGGCGTACCCAAACGATTGACCTATCATCCGGGGCCGGACGCGGTTGCGGGCTGGACGAATGACGGCAAACAGGTGCTGTTCAATTCAAGTCGCGATATGCACGCCAGCAGTTTTCTGCGGCTTTATACGGTGAGCGTGAATGGTGGTTTTCCTGCTGCGTTGCCGCTGCCGATGGCGGAGCGTGGTGCTTATTCGCCTGACGGCGCGTCGCTGGCCTATGAGCCGTTGAATCAATGGC
>JABFSD010000916.1 GCA_013140935.1 Acidobacteriota bacterium | reverse complement strand
AACGATGCGCTCACCAGTGAGAACGCCAATAAGGCGGAAAGTAAGATTCGGCGGTTCAAAAGATTGCTCCTTACAGCGAGTCTGATTTGGTGGTAGCACAAGATGGTATCTTGTGCCCGATGCCGTAGCACAAGATGCCATCTTGTTCTACGGCGGAAAGCTAACGCGCACTCAAGCGAGCCGCGCGACTGGATTTAAGCATTTGACACGCGGCGTCGTAAACCGCGTCTTCCGTAATCAATGAAACGTGCGGCGCGCGTACGTGAACGTTCGCCTTGCCAAGCACGTCCTGTGACGTAGCTGTCGTGTGGGGCGAAAGCACTACGACGGGCACGCCCGCCGCCGCCGCCAGATGCGCGGGGCCGCTGTGATTGGCGACCACGAGACTGCAGCGCGCCAGCAGCGAAAGCGTCTCAATCGGTTTAGCAGATTCAAAGGCAATCGCGCTTTTGAGCGGCAACTGCCGAACGATCTGCCGCGCGAGGCCGCGTTCTTGCGCACCCGCGGCGACAACGATGCGCGCGTCGAGTTCGTGATGCATACGCGCAGCAAGATGAACGAAATGTTCTTCGGCCCAGCGCGGTTTCGCTTTGCTCGCGCCCGCGTGAAGGCCGATCAGCAATTCGCCCGAAGCAATGGCGTATCGTTGCAACAGTTTTTCTACGCGCTCATCCGCCGTGCGATCTGTCGTAAGTTGCGGTTCCGCTATCGTAGGCCGTACGCCCAGCGGATCGAGCTTTTGCAAATAGCGCATCGCATCGTGCGTGAACGACGAAGTCGGCGCGACCAGCTTTTGCGCGACGCGCTCCAGCACGATGCTCAAGCCGTGACTCAAACGATTGCGGCGCTTACCCAGATGTTCGCGCGGTTCGGCCAGATAAAGCAGCGCTCCCGCTTCGGTGTTGTTGGTCAACTCAATCGCCAGGTCGTAATAACCCATCCGCAATTCGCGTAACGTAGCGCGGCTATTCCACGCCGCGCGCGGACGCAACCATTCAGCGCGGCGCAAACGGCCTACGGGCAAGACGGTGTTGGCGACGTGGGCGAGTTCGATCAGTTCGGCGGCAGTGGAACTCGAAGCCACCGTGATATGCGCCTGCGGCAAGTGCGCGCGCAAAGCATGCAACGCAGGCAACGCCAACATCGTCTGGCTGATGCCGGCGATGTGTACGACTAATAAATTTTGTGGGGCGGGGGTGAGCGACATGGTTGGTTACTGCGGGTTAGGTGATGTCGCTCCGATTGAGAATGGGTTGTGTTGAGGGACAATCAATTGCATTCAGAAAAAAACTTGATGGGAGTTATGGGAGTGATGAGGGTTATGGGTTTCTGCGTAATCTCATAACTCCCATCGCTCTCATGACTCCCATCATCTCAACTCAAGCCGCCGCCGCTTCTGTGTGCGCCAACAAACTCTTACCCGACATTTCTGCCGGTTGGGGCAGGCCAAGCAATTCGAGCATCGTGGGAGCCACGTCTTCGAGCGCGCCGCCCGAGCGCAAGCTGCCTTTGAACGTTTTGTCGCACACGATGAACGGCACCGGATTGTTGGTATGTGCCGTATGTGGGCCGCCGGTTTCGGGGTCAATCATCTGTTCGCAGTTGCCGTGATCGGCGGTGATGATCGCTGCGCCGTCGAGACGTTCGATACTGCTGACGACCCAGCCGAGGCATTTATCCAGGTGTTCGACGGCTTGAATCGCGGAGTCGAGTTTGCCGGTGTGACCGACCATATCGGCGTTGGCGAAATTGATGACGTAAGCATCCATCTCACCTTCATCGAGCGACTGGCAGATTTTTTCAGCCACGGTGTAAGCGGACATTTCTGGTTGCAGATCATACGTCGCCACTTTCGGCGAAGGCACGAGCGTGCGGCTTTCGTGCGCATACGGAGCCTCGACACCGCCGTTAAAAAAGTAAGTGACGTGCGCGTATTTCTCAGTCTCGGCGATGCGCAAGTTGTTGACGCCGTGCCGGGCGAAAACTTCGGCGAGAATTTCAGTCAGCGAAATCGGCGGAAAAACAATTGGCGTCGTGAATGACCGGTCATAGCGCGTGAACGTCGCGTAATGCAGCGGCTGAATCAGTTCGCGCTGGAAGCCGTCGAAATTCAAGCCCGTGAATGCGCGCGTCATCTGCCGCGCACGGTCGGCGCGAAAGTTGAAAAAGATCACCGAGTCATTCGCCTTGACCGTAGCCACCGGCGAGCCGTCATCATTCGTGATGACAATCGGTTCGATGAATTCGTCGGTCTTGCCCGCGTCGTAAGAAGCCTGCAACGCCGTGAGCGGGTCGCTGAACGCCGCGCCTTTGCCCGCCGTCAATAAGTCGTAAGCAAGTTGGATGCGTTCCCAGCGGTTGTCACGATCCATCGCGTAATAACGTCCGCAAATGCTGGCGACTTGGCCCACACCAATTTCTTTCATCTGATCGAGCAACGCACCGACATACTTTTTGCCTGACGTAGGCGCAGTGTCGCGCCCGTCAGTGAAAGCGTGAACGAATACGTTGGTGACGCCGCGCTGTTTCGCCATTCGCAACAACGCCGTGATATGCGTGTCAATCGAATGTACGCCGCCGTCTGAAACCAGTCCGAACAGATGCAGCGCCGAGGTTTTGCCCGCGTCTACCGCAGCGCACAGCGTGGGGTTTTCAGCGAACGTGCCTTTAGCGATGGCTTCGTCAATGCGCGTGATGTCCATCTGCACGATGCGGCCTGCGCCCATGTTCATGTGACCGACTTCGGAATTACCGAACTGGCCGCAGGGCAAGCCGACGCGCTCGCCGGAGCCTTCGATCAACGTGTTTTGATATTGGGAAAGATAAGAATCGAGAAACGGTGTCTGGGCTTGGGCAATCGCGTTGCCTTCGCGTTCGGGCGAATAGCCGAAGCCGTCGAGGATGATGAGTGCGACAGGTTTTTTCTTCAAAGAGATGTTTGCCATAACGAGCGGCATCATACTGAAAAGGCGTTACGTCGCAAAGCAACGGCTCAGGGCTTAAGCGGATTGGCAATCGAAGGTTTGCCACGATGTTGCGCGCAGCGTTCATCGCGGCTTTTCACCATGCGACGACACGGCGTACCGCGTTTGGTGCGCGCGCCGCAAAACGCAGGTTCGGCTTCCGCGACAACTGGTGGCGGCGTCATAGGCAAGGGCGCGGCAACTGCCGTTTGCACCGCAGGCGGCATTGGTGCGGGCGAAGTCGTCGCCGTCGGATGATTGAACAAATAAAACAAGCCCGCGACCGAACCGATCAACAACCACGGCCAGCCGCGCGCTGGCAACCGATCGGCACGCCGCAATTGCACCTCACATTCGTCGCACAAATAGCGCGCAGTCCAAAAATGCTGGCGCCGTTGCGGCACCAGCGCATTGCCGCATTCCGCACAGAAATTGCCCTGATAAATAAATCGTCGCATAGAGGTTTTCGCGTGACGCCGCGAGTATAGCAAACTCTTTCACGACTGGACGCCACGAATCATCGCTCCTATTATTGCCATCGTTCCCATGTCTCCCACAACATTTTGCACACGACGTTGACGGTTGAAACGTAAGCAACCATGAAAACCATGCACGAAGGCTTGCAACTCTTTTCCATTGGCGCAACCCAAGCGCAAATCACTGAAGCATACGCGCCGGTCAATCTGGCGGTCTTCGATGGCTTCGCCGTGCGACTGGGCAAGTTTCAAGGCGAGTTTGAACGTTGGCACGCGCACGACCACGAAGACGAGACTTTCATCGTGCTGGAAGGCGCAATCACCTTTCAGACCGAGATCGGCGATTTTCACCTGACGCCCGGACAAGGCATCACCATTCCGAAAGGCTTGCAGCATTGTCCGCGCGCCAACGAAACAGGGCCGATGCCGCTCGCATTGATTTTAGAAAAGGTCGAAACGAAACGATTAGGTGATGGTTAGTTGTGTGAGCCACTAACAAAGAATCTGTTTCGCGCCCAAGCTGCGCGCAATGGTTTCGGCTTGTTCGCCCAGTTCAGGCGGCATTTTGACGGCGACGAGGTAACCTTCGCTGGTGATGGCAGGCATCTTATTGGCAGCTTGTTTAGGAAGTTTTGAACGACGTTTTTTGACAGGAACGATGACGGAACCTAACGCGCCACCGGCGGCGGCACCCGCGAGCGCAAAGGCAAAAGCGTGGCCAGGAAGCCCTTCGATGCCGCGCAAGGTCAACAACGCCAGTTCGTAAAGCCCGACGCCGATGAGGGTGAATACGCCGCTGCCGATGATGGCTCCGGTAATTGCGTTGCGGGCGTTGGGTGACAGTTGCGACATGTCGCGCGTGACGGCGCGTTGCTGATCGTTGAGTTCGACACGGACGATGCTCGCGTCGTGCGTCGCTACGCCGAGCGCGCGCAATCGTTCGAGCAATGATTGAATGGGTTCTTCCGATTCATACAATGCGACCAGCCACAGGTGTTCCTGATATTCGCTGGTGATGCTTGACGCACTTGAATCGAACGGAGACATTTTATTTTCGACTGTCGCAAGGAGTGTTGAAACCGCGCGCATCCTAGCAGCAAGCCCTGCGGCAGAGCAATTTTGCGGACGAACCAAGTTTTCGCGCGGGGTTTCAATCCGTGTACGTTCTAACGGCGCTTTTCCGGCGGATTGTTCCGCTGAACTTATGTGATCACAGAAGGAGTGAGTGAAATGAAATTCTTGAATTCCTGGTTGGCGGCTGGGGCGCTGGCCTTCATCGTGAGTTTAACCGGCTGGGCGCAAACGAAAGCAGGATTGGCGACGGATGAATTGCTGATGCAATTGCCTGCTTCGGATATCGTCGCCGTCCTCGACATAAAG
>JABFSD010000255.1 GCA_013140935.1 Acidobacteriota bacterium | reverse complement strand
TCAAAGCCTTGCGCGACGGCCAGCAACTCACGCGCGAAGAGTTAGCCTTTGTTTTAGCGAAAGCGAAAATCGGTGCGATTGATAACCTGCGGAGGGCGCACTTGATGATGCGCGCTGAACTCGACGCCGTCGTCGTCAGCGGCGCGCGACGCGGCAAGCAATTCACTTATGCCTTGCTCGATGAACGCGCGCCCAGCGGCCTGAAGTTCACACACGAAGAAGCGTTGGCCGAACTCACGCGCCGTTATTTGCGCAGTCGTGGCCCTGCGACGGCGGCTGATTTCGCGTGGTGGTCGGGGCTGACACTGACTGAGGCGCGACGCGGATTTGCCACCGTGCAAAGCGAATTCGAGCAAGCTGTGTTGGAAGGCGAAATATATTGGTTTCCATCTTCGCCACCGATCAAATCAACGGCCAAACCGACGGCGCATTGGCTGGCGACGTATGATGAATACCTGATTGGTTATAAAGACCGCAGCGCCGCCGTGCAGCCTGAAGATGCGCAACAGATTATCGGCGGCGAAGTTTTCACTTCGACCTGTTTAGTCAATGGCAAAGTCGTCGGCGTATGGAAACGAACGTTACTGAAAAATGAAGCGTTTATTGAGATGACAGGGTTCACGTCGTTAAGGGCCGCTGACAGTAAAGCCCTCGTCAAGGCGACGGAAGGTTACAGCAGGTTTCTCGGACTGCCGATCAAGCTGCAACAAAACACCTAATTAAACTCAAACCCTTACGACTTTCACGAAACGAGTGCGTGTGGCAACTCGCCGGTTGAAACGGAATCCCCTAATGGTTTTCCAGATCAAAAAAACTGACTTTGCCACGAAATGAACGATAGACATAAACGAAATAACCTATGGCGAGCGTGATGCCGATCAGCCACCAAATGCGCCCGATGGTTAAGCCATATTCAGGCGCAGCCGCATTATAAATAGTCAGGCTCAAGGCTTCGTTAGTACTCGCATACAACAACGTGGGAAAGGTTCCATAAGCTACGCCGCCCAACATGCCGATGAGATAAAGGCAGGATGAAATGAACGCGGCTTTGTCGTAGCCGCGCTGGCGGAAATAAAACATTCCGCCTAACGCTGCGGCGACCAGCAAAGGAATCAGCCAGCCCAGCGGATGGCGGTAGTTACTCAATAACGCAGGTCGCAACTTTAACGTAGCCAGCAAACTTAAACCCGACAACACGACGACCAGCCACCATACGCGCGATGCAACGGTGCGGGCGCGCTCTTGCACGATGTCTGCGGTTTTCGTGGCGAGATAAAGCGCGCCGTGCGAGCTCAAGGCTGCCAGCGCGAGCAAGCCAGTCAAGACCGTATACCAATCGAGAATGCCCGGTTGGGCCGTGACGGTGAACGTCGTCCAGAGCGGCGTGAAAAAATAGCCTTCGGCGTTGAGCGGTACGCCGCGAATCACGTTGCCCAGCGCCGCCCCAAAAAAGATCGCCAACAACAAGCTCGATAAGGCAAAGGTGAAATCGAAAAACGACCACCAGAGCGGATGTTCAAAATGTGAACGTAACTCGATACCGATGGCGCGCAACATCAACAGCCAGAGTACGATCATCAGCGGCAGATAAAAGCCGCTGAAACTTGACGCATAGAGCAAAGGAAAAGCGAAATAGAGCGTACCGCCCGCCGCCAACAGACAGACTTCATTGCCGTCCCACACCGGGCCGATGGTGCTGAGCAAGAGGCGGCGTTCTTGCGGCGTTTTGCCGACCAGGTAATGCACGATGCCTACGCCGAGGTCGAAGCCGTCCAATACGACATAGGCCACTAACATCAAGGCGACGATTACGAACCAGAAAGTTGCCATTTCGTTTTCTCTCCTTATGCCACGATGCGGGCGTGGTCTTGAGGGGAAGAGGGATCGTGCGCGACTTGCGGGCCGCGTTCGATCTCGCGCCAGATCAGGAATAAATACAGAATGCCCAGCACGGCGTACATTCCCATAAAGCCCAACAGCGTGAACATCACGTTGCCTGCCGATACCGTAGGCGAAAAGCCTTCGCTCGTGCGCATCAACCCGTAAACCAACCACGGTTGCCGACCGATTTCCGCCGTCATCCAGCCCGCCGTATTGGCGATGAAAGGAAACGGAAAACTCAACATCAACACCCACAGCATCCAACGCGTTTCGTGCAACCGTTTGTGCCAAAGCAAAAACACTGACAGCACCATCACGGCGATGAAGATCGTGCCGAGTCCGACCATGATGTGATAGCTGAAATAAAGCAGCGGAATGCTGTCAGGCCATTGATCGCGCGGAAAAGCGTCAAGCCCTTTCACTTCGGCCCCCCAGCGTTGATAGGTGAGAAAGCTCAACATGCCGGGCACAACAATAGGATTGTCTATCTTCAATTCCGCCGTGTTGGGTTGGCCAATGATGACCAGCGGCGCGCCGCTTTCGGTTTTGAACAGGCCTTCCATCGCGGCCAGCGTAACGGGCTGGTGGCGCGCGAGCATCTTTCCCTGCATATCACCCGTCGGAAACAGTTGCAGCAAGCTCGCCGCGCACGCCACCGTGACGCCGAGCTTGAGAAACAGCTTGCCCATCTCGACCTGTTGCCGCATCAAGATATAAAACGCCCCGACCGCCGCCATCACGAACGAACCCGTGACGACTGCGCCGTTCATATTGTGCAGGTATTGCCAGAACGCCCACGGATTGGACAGCAAGGCCCAGAAGCTGCTGAGTTGAACCGAACCGTCCGGCATCACGGTGTGTCCGACCGGATGCTGCATCCAGGCATCGGTAGCGATAATGAAATAGCCCGACAGCCACGAACCCAGAAACACCATTACCGCCGCCAGCCAATGTCCACGCGGCCCCAAACGTTTTTCGCCGTAAAGGAACAAGCCGAGAAACGACGATTCGAGGAAGAAAGCGAAGACGCCTTCCATCGCCAGCGTTTGCCCGATGATGCCGCCCGCAAAGCGTGAGAACTTCGCCCAATTCGTGCCGAACTGGAATTCCATGGGAATGCCCGTGATGACGCCGAACAGAAACGTAAGACCGAAGATGCGCGCCCAAAAACGCGCCGCCTGATTATAACGATCTTCCTGCTTACGTAACGCCGCAGTCTTCAGCATGACGATCAACAACGCCAGGCCCATCGTCAGTTGCGGAAACAAATAATGAAACGTAATCGTGAAGGCGAAATGCCAACGATCTAACGTCAATGCACTGTCCATGCAATATTCTCCTGCCGCTCAGTTTACTTCTTGGCTACCGCTATCGCTCATTCATCACGAAGCAGTTCGCACACAAAGCCCAATCTTTTATCAGAGAGGAAGGGCCCTAGGCATCACCGAAACCTTCGTCATCAGGCAAGCTCCGCGAGGTTAGGCATGCGGAAGAAAACCCGCCCGCCTGCGCGAAAGTGTTTTTGCAACACACGTGCCAGCCGATAACAACCGTTGATAGGGTGATTTCCCGCAGCGCGTTGCGAAAAAATCCCATCCTGTTGGCGCGCTCGAAAAAAAATTAACGGAGTGAGAGTTTTTGCGCTGCTTTGTCGCGTTATTCGACAACCGCAGAAAACTTTACTGGCCGAGCAGTTGTGGGACGCCCGGCCTTTCGGAACCACAGCCCCCGGGCATTGAGGGCCAAGCGAATCGTATGGCGGTCGGACTGGACTTAGAAGAAATCAAAAAGCTGCTCGCCGAGACTGAGGCGTTTGCGGCGTTCTCTGCCGACGAGTTGGATCAGTGCGCCGCGCAACTTGAGTTAGTACATTACGCGCTCGGCCAGACCGTCTGCCGCGCAGGCGACGAAGCCGATGCTTTCTTTTTGGTCTATTCAGGCCGCGCGCGCGTCGTAGCCGACACCGAAAGCGGCGAAGAGATGACGGTCGGTACGCTCGTGCGCGGCAATCATTTCGGCGAACAGGGATTGCTGGGCAATGCGCGGCGGCATTACACCGTGCGCGCGGCGAGCGAGCTGGATTTGTTGCGCTTGAGCCGCGAGGCATTTGAGCGCCTGCTGCAAACGCGCCCGGAGTTGCGCGAATATTTCAGTCGCTACGTTTCTGATCTTGCGGTGCGCAACTTTCTCAAGCTGTGCCGCTTGTTTGCGCCGCTTTCGCCCGCCGAGATTCGAGGGCTGGTGGGGTTGTTGCAAACGCGCTCTTACGCCGCGAACGAAACGATCTTTCACGAAGGCGCGCAGGCCGATGCGCTTTACATCTTGCGGCAAGGCAGCGTGCGCGTCGTACAGCAAAGCCGCGCAGATCGCGTGGTCGGGCGTTTGCGCGAAGGCGAAACTTTCGGCTTGACCGCCTTGTTGACGGGACGCCCGCAAGCCACGGCGGTGATTGCCGAAGAACCCATCGAAGTTTTCATGCTCAAGCGCGAAGATTTCGAGCAATTGGTCGCCGCTACGCCGAAGTTCAAAGACGCGCTGGCGAAAGTCGCTGCGGGACAGGCCGTGCGTCCGACTGCGCCTTTGAGCGCCTTGCCTGCGGGCGTTTCGCAATCGCTCGCAACAGGAAAGTTGGTATTGCCTACGGGCGCTTTACCCGAACTACCAACCACCAAGCCTGTTACGCCAGCAACGCCCATCCCTTCAAAAAACGGTTTTCACCCTAAGCGCGCGCGTCATTTTCCGGCCTTGTTGCAACTGAGCGAAACCGATTGTGGCGCGGCTTGTCTGGCAATGATGCTGCGCTTTTATGGCAAGCACGTTTCGATCAATCGCTTGCGCGAACTGGCGAACGTAGGGCGCGAAGGCGCTTCGTTGCACAACGTCGCCGAAGCCGCCGAGGCCGTAGGCTTTCACACGCGCGGCTTGCGCGCTTCTTACGAA
>JABFSD010000705.1 GCA_013140935.1 Acidobacteriota bacterium | reverse complement strand
GTTCGTGAGTTCACAAGCGCGACGGCGCGCGGCGATGGCTGAGTCAAAACTTTGCGCTTGCACGGCGGCGTCGGCCAACGCTTCGTGCAATTCGATCATTTCGGGTTGGTTGTGAATGGCTTGCTGATATTGCGCAACGGCTTGCGCGAAATCGCGGCGCGCGCCGTGCAACCGCGCCAGCACGAGGTTCCAGCGATAATCTTTATAGGCTTCTTTCGCCGTCTGGCTGTAATAAACGATCAACTTTTCGCAGCCGCCGTAACGCTGGCAATAACGCAACGCGGTTTCGAGTTTCTCTTCGTCGTCAGGGTTTCGGTTGATGATTTCGATGTGTTGCTCGACGGCGAATTCGTAATCGCGCAACGTCGTGCTGGCTTCGATCACTTGCGTGCGGACTTCGGCAATGCGGTCGCGTTGTTCGAGTCGGTCGAGTTCGTCCTGCTCTTTGATCGCCTGAATCGTAGCGCGATAACGATCTCGCAACGCCGCGCCGTGACCCGTGCGAACGCTCACGCGCGCGAGTTCGGCGAATACATCGAGGTTGCGCGGGTCTTCGTCGTGCAACTTCGCCAACACTTTTTCCGCCGCGCTCCATTGATTGCGCACGCTTTCCTGCGCGGCGATGCGACGCGCCAACTGATAGCGATAACGTCCCAACGCGCGGCCTTGCGCCTGCCGCAAGATGCGCAACGACACGTCACGCGCGCCCATCTGCCACGCCGTATCCGCCGCTTCGGTAATCTCGCCGTAATTGTTCGGATAAGTCCTGACCAGTTGTTGCAAGTGGCGCTGCGCTTCGTTGAATTGCTTTTGTCGCGCAGCTTGTTCAACCAGTTGCAAACGATAAGAGATGGCAAAGCGCGTCGTCTTGGCGTGCGCCGTCAATCGTTCCAATGCCAACCGTTCGCCCGCCGCGTCGTTGTGTGAGCGAAAGCTGTCGCGTGCGCTTTCGAGAAAATCAGACGAAGCGCTGCGCGCCGTTTCGTTGCGTAACAGCGGTGCGGCTTCGACCCAGCGTTCGAGCCGCGCCAACACATCAACGTAGCCCAACGTCAACGCTGCGCGCCGTTCGTGATTGCTGCGCGCGGCTTCACGTAAGAACGCCGCGTGCAATTGCGGCGCGATGCCTTTGCGGCGCGCGAGCGTCGTGAGGCGTTTGCGCACGTTATAAAAATCATCGCCCGCTTGATCCAACGCCTTGACGTATTCGCCCAACGCCGCCGCCGTCTGATGTTGGCTGTCTAGAATCGCGCCGACCTGAAAGGCATAAAGCGTGTCGTCGTTGCGCAGCCGCCGCCACGCGCGCAGCACGCGCAAGGCTTCGTCATATTGGTAGTAATCCCAAAACACCGTCGCGGCCTCCAACCACACGCCGTCATCTTGCGCGCCCAACGCAATCAACCGATTCCACTCTTGCGCGGCGCGCGCGTAATCGGCCTGCTCCGCATACAACGCACCCGCCACAGTGCGCGCTGCTGCATCCGCCGGATTGGCATCGGCCAACACCTGTTGAGTTCGCGCAGCCTCTTCCAACGCCGCCGCGTCTTGTTGCCCGAACGAACGCGCCAACGTGACGAGCTTCGTCGCAAACTCGCGCTCGTGCGGATAGCTTTGCGACAGCGCGCGATAAGCCGCGACGGCTTCTTCATACAACGACAACCACGCGGCGGCATCGGCTTGAAAGCGCAAATAGATGACATCGTTCGGGCGTTGCTTTACCCGCACGCGCGCGCCGTCAAGATAAGCGCGCAGTTGTCCGCTGGCCGAAAGATGCCGCAAATACATCTCGCGCCATTCGTGTGATTCCCAGTAATGCTCCGCCAACAACGCGCGCCAGGCGTCCGATTCGTTGCGCGCTTCGTGATAACGCAACAAGCCATTGACGAACACCGGCGAATGCGGAAAGCGTTCGTGCGCCTGCTGATAAAGTGCGCGATAGAGTTGTGCATCGAATGCCTTCGCGTTTTTCGCTGCCGCGTGGCTCAGATGTTGCGCGAGGTAATTTTCGGTTTGCGTCTCATCGAATTTCGCCAACGCCGCGCGCGATAGCCGCTCGAAATCCTGTTGGCGTTCGTGGCGCACGAACCAGCGCGCCATACGATCCGTCCACGATGTATCGGTGAAACGTTGCAGCGCGTCTTGATAAACCGCGAGTTGGCGTTCGGTGAGGTTGGCCGATTCGAGCCACGTGAGAAACTCGTCGTAAAGCCACGCTTCGTCGGGATGCTGTTTGATGGCGTCGGCATAGAGCGCAAGGATGTCATTCGCGCGCTGGTCTTGCCGCAACGCCGCGACGGTTCGATGCAAAATGGTTTGATAAGTGATCGGCTCAGGCTTCGCGTCGTTGAGCAGCGTGGCGTCGCGTTGTTCAACCACATCTAACAACGACTTGGCTTTGCGCTGTTTGAATTGCTGGCTGAAATGCGCGAGCAGGCCGCGATAAATCGCCAGCTCAGGTTCGCGTTGTGAATGAGTTTGATAATAGTTGGCAAGATGAAGCGCGACTTCAGCGCGTTGCGGCGCGTCAGCAAAGCGCGTCTCGAATTCTTTCAGCAAACCGCTGGCGCGCAGCACATCGCCGCTGTTGGCAAACAACTTGATGAGCGCGAAATACATTTGCGCGAGTTGCGGAGCCGTCGGACGCTCACGTTTGTATTCGTCAAACAAACGCCACGCGGTCGTGCGGTTGAAATAGGCTGTCGCTTCGGTTTCGGCAGCGTCCAACCGAAAAGCCGGATTCGTGTCTGACAACACGAACGACAGCACGCCGCCCAACAAGCCCGGATGCTGGTCGCTGCGGGCTACGTCTTCATAAAAGCGCAGGTCGCCTTGCGTGAGCGGCGTGCGCGTGTCGGCGTGTTCGGTCAGTTGGCGAAAGAGTTGATGCAACACTTCAGCCCGCAGCGGATGCCCCGCTTGCAAGCCGCCGCGTTGCGCCAGCGTATACAAATAGCGCGCAGCGGCTTCGGCCTCATCGTTTGCGATCATCAAGCGCGCGACGACGGCGAGTTCTTCCTCCGTCCATTGCTGACCGCGTAGCGCGCGCGCCTGTTCGAGTTGCGGAAACACGCGCAGCGCCGACGCACTGTCTTCCATCTGCTTGCGATAGGCGTAAAGCCGCAGCGCCGTTTTGAAACTCACTGGCTCACGGCGAAAGGCCGCGCGCAACTCCTGACCATAAGCGCGCAAGCGGTCGTGCTTGCTCAGGAAGCTCCAATAAAAAGCCTGAAGCTTTTCTTCTTCCCAAAACGGATCAAAGGCTGCGTCATAAACCGCTTCGGCTTCTTTCAGCTTGCGTTGCTTTTCGAGGGCGTTGATTTCTACGAGCAAAAGCTGGTGAGCGTGGTTCGGCAGTTGCAGTTGCGGATGATAGCTGCGCACGGCGGCGACGATGTCAGGCCAGCGCCGCTGTTCGCTCAACGCGGCGAGATATTGTTCGATGACGGTGAAGACAGCCTGCCCCGCGTCATCGCTTTTCATGCGGCGTGCGATGGCGGATTGAAAGAATTCCGCGCTCAGGTATTGCGACAAGCCGTGCTTGCGCGCCAACGCGAGCAACTCGCTGAGATTGCTGGCTAGCTGCGACGGCTCGTCTCGCTCGATGAGTTCGGCCAGCGTCGCGGCTTGTTGTGCGAACTGCGCGCGGCGTCCGTAAAAATCAGCGAGCGTGCGCAAGGCTTCAGGCTTGTTTGCCGCTTGGTGTTTGAGCGCGGCTTCGGCTTCGTCGTAACGACCCAACGCTTCGTCGAGTTCGGCGGCTTTGCGTTGAATGGCGGCGTCTTGGGGAAAACGTTTTTGCAACGCGGCGACACGCTGACGAGCTTCGGCGGGCGGCAAGGGGACGACGGCTTGCGCGCCGAAAAATTCAGCGCGTTGATAAAGCGCGGCTTCGAGTTCGTTGGGTTGGGGTTGTGCTTTGGTTGCGGACTGAAAGAAATACCAGGTCGCTCCGATCATCAATAACAACAGTGTTCCGCGAACAACATTGCCCATTGCCCACTGCGCATTACCCATTGATTTATAGGGAAAGCAACGCTGTCCCTGACAATCAATGGGCAATTGACAATGGGCAATGGGCAATTGCGTTGTCCGAATGCGACCGCGCCACATTGATAGAAGTTTCTCTTTCATTTAACGCCCCAACACTTGCACAAGCGTTTCGATTTGCGACTGGTTATGCGCAGCGTCTTCCGCCGTCACCGTCAACCTATAACTTCCCGCGCTCAAGCCCGCCGGTACGCGCAAGGTGCCGACGTTGGCTTTGGCTTCGCTCGACCACGTGAGCGTGACGGGCGCGGCACCGTAGAGCTTCGCCGTCAGCCGCGTCGTATCGCCATCCGCAGTCACGCGAATCGGCAACTCGCTGCCTGCCGTCACGCGCGGCATCGCATTCACCGTGAGGCGCGGCGCGTGGCTGTCAATCACGAAACTCTTTTCTTCCTGATAAGCACGGCCTTCGCGGTCGGTGAGCAGGATGCGGCAGCGATAAGCGCCGTCGGGCAACCACGCAGGCGCGAGAAAGCGCGTCTGCCAGACACCGGCTGACGTGATGAAATGCAGCGGCAGTGTTTCGCCGAACGGCAGCACGGCAGTGACAGCCGTGATTGCGGGATCGGTCTTGATGCGAATCACCGGGTCGCCGGGTTGAATTACGCGCGGACGCAACAGCGCGCGCGGCGCGGCGAGAAAGGCCGTGTAAGGCGTGACGAAACGATATTTTTGCGAGAGGCGAATGATCTCGTTGATGGTTTCTTCGCGTTCGCCGTTCAAATCCATTTCGCGCAAGAGCGCATTGACGCGGGCGCGCGCCCATTCGCGCGGCAGATG